>CALMCS010000539.1 GCA_937862875.1 uncultured Comamonadaceae bacterium | reverse complement strand
TCGATGGGCCTGTCGCCCATCATGGTCGACAAGATCTTCGAGGTGGTGGGCGACGTGTACAAGCTCGGCGTGACGATTCTGCTGGTCGAGCAGAACGCCAGCCGTGCGCTGCAGATGGCCAATCGCGGCTATGTGATGGAGTCCGGCCTCATCACGATGACGGGCGAGGGCGCCGCGCTGCTGCACGATCCGCGCGTGCGGGCGGCCTATCTGGGCGAGTGATTCTTGAAGGGGGCGGCGATCCGACAGGCTCCCGTCCCACAATCAAATCCGCCTTGATCCACCCGGCCAAGGCCGTAAGACTGCGCTACATTGCCTCGATTCCGAGCCCGCAATGCCCAAGATGCAATTCCTTCAATCCCTGCCCATTCCCCTGCAAACGATTTTGCTCCTCGTGGCCAGCAACGTCTTCATGACGTTTGCCTGGTACGGGCACCTCAAGAATCTGCAGACCTCCCCCTGGTACATCGCGGCGCTGATCAGTTGGGGTATCGCCCTGTTCGAATACCTGCTCCAAGTTCCGGCCAACCGCATCGGGGCGACGCAAATGTCCCTAGGCCAGCTCAAGATATTGCAGGAAGTGATCACCCTGATTGTATTTATTCCGTTCGCTGTTTTTTACATGAATCAGCCGCTCAAGTGGGACTACCTTTGGGCCGGACTTTGTATGGTGGGCGCGGTTTTCTTCATCTTTCGGAGTGCTTGATAGCGCTTGTGTAACTGACACAAAACGGCAAAAAATCAAAATGCATCCAAGGGGACATTGGTACTTCTCTGCATGGACATGTCGATTCGCCGGTTAAACTTCGATCTTTCACGAAGATGTCACCGGACTGTCATTTTCTTTCAGTTCGGTTACCAGGATCCCCTCAGGAGTTCTCATGTTGTTTGGAAAGCTGTTGCCCCAAGAGGGCAATTTTTTCGAGATGTTCAATCAGCATGCAGAACGCATTGTCGAAGCTGCACGCGCGTTCTCGCAGTTGGTTGCCAACTACAACGACCCGCACTTGCGCGAAAAGTACAACCAGGACGTCGATAACGCCGAGCGCGCTGCCGACCGCGTGACCCATGAAGTCAATCGCACCCTGCACAAGACTTTCATCACACCGATTGACCGCGAGCAAATTCACTCGCTGATCAACACCATGGACGACGTGGCTGACCTGATCCAGGACTCCGCAGAAACCATGTCGCTGTATGACATTCACCACATGACAGACGAGATTACTCGCCTGACAGACATCAGCCTGAAGTGCTGCGAGCGCGTTCAGGACGCTATCAAGCTGCTCTCCAAGATTGCCGATCCGGCCGTCGCGGAAGCCGCACTCAAGACCTGCGAAGAGATTGACCGCCTCGAAGGCGACGCTGACCGCGTGATGCGCAGCGCCATGAGCAAGCTGTTCCGCGAAGAGCCCGATGTCCGCGAAGTCATCAAGCTCAAGGCGATCTACGAGCTGCTGGAAACGATCACCGACAAGTGTGAAGACGTGGCCAATCTGATCGAAGGCGTGATTCTGGAAAACTCCTGAAGCCAGTCAGTCAGCGGCGAAATCCAAAATCAATGGATTGCGCCAACTGCTTGCTTCATAACGGCATCAACTGCTAATCAGCATGGAAACAGTACAAACAGCCCTATGGGTCGTCATGGTCTTGGTGGCACTCGCCTTGGTCTTCGACTTCATGAACGGCTTTCATGACGCGGCCAATTCGATCGCGACGGTGGTCTCCACCGGCGTATTGAAGCCGACGCAAGCCGTAGTCTTTGCGGCTTTTTTCAACGTCATTGCGATCTTCGTCTTCCACCTGAGTGTGGCGGCCCCGGTCGGAAAAGGCATTGTTCAGCCCGGCATTGTGGACACCCATGTGGTGTTCGGCGCGCTGGTCGGGGCGATCACCTGGAACGTCATCACCTGGTATTACGGTATCCCCAGCAGCTCGTCGCACGCGCTGATCGGTGGCATCGTGGGCTCGGTCATGGCCAAGTCTGGCGCAGGCGCTTTGATCGCCGGCGGCATTCTCAAGACCGTCGCGTTCATCTTCATCTCGCCGCTGCTGGGCTTCCTGCTCGGCTCGATCATGATGGTGATCGTTGCGTGGACCTTCCGCCGTTTCCGCCCCAGCAAGATCGACAAGTGGTTCCGCCGCTTGCAGCTGATTTCGGCCGGTGCCTACAGCCTGGGCCACGGCGGCAATGACGCGCAGAAGACCATCGGCATCATCTGGCTGCTG
>CALMCS010000538.1 GCA_937862875.1 uncultured Comamonadaceae bacterium | reverse complement strand
GCGTTTGGCCAGCGACATGCACGAGCGGAACATGGTTTGCATGATGGGGCCCGCGTCTTCCATGCGGATCATCACGTTGGTCAGCAGACCCTCGAACACGCGGGGCGGCGCGAAGTAGTAGGTGGGGCCGACTTCCTTCAAGTCGATGGAGACGGTGCTGGCGTTCTCTGGGCAATTCACTACATAGCCCACGACCAACCATTGGGCGTAGGAAAAGATGTTCTGGCCGATCCATGCGGGGGGCAGGTAAGCCAGCACTTCTTCGGAGTCTCGCAGGTGATCGAAGTTGGCACCGGCCCGGGCGCGATTGATGAGCGACTCATGTGTGTGCACGACGCCCTTGGGATTGCCCGTGGTGCCGCTGGTGAAGAACATGGCGGCGACGTCGCTCGGAGATCCTTGCTCCACCTGCTGCAGAAAGAAGCTGGGATGCTGGGCCAGAAACTCCTTGCCTTGCGCGACCAAGGTGTCGAGGGCATCGAGGCCGGGCTCTTCGTAGTGGCGCAGTCCGCGCGGCTCGTCATACCAGATGCGTGCGAGCTGCGGGCATTGTTCGCGCACCTCCAGCAGCTTGTCGACCTGTTCCTGGTCTTCGACGATGCAAAACCGGATGTCGGCGTTGTTGATCGGGAAAACGCATTCGGGCGCAACGGCGTCCTGGTACAGCGGAATCGGAATCGCACCCAGCGATTGCGCGGCCAGCATGGCGGCGTAGAGGCGAGGGCGGTTGCTGCCCAGCAGCACCAGATGTTCTTCGCGCTTGAGACCTGCCAGATGCAGGCCCGCTGCGATCGCTTGCACCAGTTGGTCGAGCTCGGACCACGTCGTGGTCTGCCAGATGCCGTATTCCTTTTCTCGCATGGCAGGAGCTTGCGCACGCGTTGCGGCCTGGTGCAGCATCAAGCGGGGGAAAGTGGATTGCACATCGACTCCAAGTGGGGAAGGTGGGCTCAATGCGATTGAGCGGTGCCGGCGCAGTGCTGCAGGGCCAGAGAAACGAAATGCTCCTGCAGCGCCTTGTCGTTCGACCGAGCGGCCACGGCGCGGCAATATTTCCAGTGCACATCGTTCAACCGCGCACCCAGATCCACCGCCTGGCTCAGTCGTTGCAAGGCCAATCGATCATGGCCAAAGCGGATGCTGCGCTCCAGCAACTCGACGATGATCGTCTGGCTTTTCTCGCGCTGCTCAGGTGCCGCCGACGCGTGTGCGCCGGGCAGCATCTGGCGCTTGAGCGAGCGCACTCGCTGCCTGCCGCGCAGGGGTGAATTGGATGTGCTGGTGGTAGTCATCTCGGTCTCATTCATCGTTGGCGCCGACAGGAGACCTGTCGAGCACGTACACGGTTCCATGAATCAAGGCGATATGGGCGTCGTCACTGGCGCGGAAGATCCGCACCTGGTAGCTGCCGATCTTTCGGGAGCGGCTCACTTCCGTGGCATGAGCGACCAGCCAGTCGCCCTCGTCGACGGCGGTGGAGATGCTCATCTGCCCATCTACCAGGGTTGCGAGCTTGCCTCTGGAGTTGCAGGCCAGACCGAGCGCCATGTCGCCCAAGGCGAACAGCGCACCTCCGTGGCACTTGCCGTTGAAGTTGATGTGCTTGCGCTCGACCTTCATGCGCAGCGTGGCGCTGCCTTCGGAGGCGGACACCAGCTCGAAGCCCATCAAGTTGGCGAGGTTGTCGTTGGCGATGAAGCCCGACAGCTGCCGGTAGGCCCGATTCGCGCCATTGGCCGCGTGGCGCATGCCTCGACCCGTGCGCTGGTCCAGCAGACCGACCAGAGCATCGACACCGTCGCCGCTGGTGGCCACTACCTTCAGCACTTCCGGTTGTGCACCCTTGTCCTTGCGCAGCGCCAGCATGGCTTTCAGGTCGGACTCGGTCTTGCGCGAGTCCGGCAGGTCGGCCTTGTTGACGACAAAGACATCGGCGATCTCCAGAATACCTGCCTTGATGGCCTGCACGTCGTCGCCGAGCCCGGGAGGGCAGACGACGATCTTGGTGTCGGCATAGCGGGTGATCTCGACCTCCGACTGGCCTGCGCCCACGGTCTCGACGATCACCACATCAAAGCCCGCCGCGTCGAACATGTCGATCACATCGGACGCCGCCGTGGCGAGGCCACCGAGATGCCCACGGGAGGCCAGGGATCGGATGAATACGCCTTCATCCGACTGGCGCTCTCCCATGCGGATGCGGTCGCCCAGCACCGCGCCGCCCGTGAACGGGCTCGACGGATCGACGGCCACCACGGCCACGGTTTTGCCGCGCTCGCGAAAGCCGCGGATCATCGCCGACACCAGCGTGGATTTGCCCGCGCCCGGTGGACCGGTGACGCCAATCACATGCGCCGTACCTTGGTGCGCAGCGATGGCCTTGCGTATCGCATAGGCGTTTTCGCCGCCATTTTCGAGCGCGCTGATCGCTCGCCCAATGGCGCGGCGATCCCCGTCGATGGCATTTTGAATGAAGGCTGTATTCATCTCGTCAGACAACAGTGAGTGGGTGACCGAAGCCGAGTTCCTTGCGCAGCGTTCCGCAGATTTCACCGTGCGTTGCACCGGCTTCGGCTGCCTTGACCACATGCTCGAAGACATTGGTCTTGCGCGTTTCTGTCGACTTGGCCAAGTCGGTCAGGGCGTTTGCCACGTCGGTGTTGGAGCGGGTTTTCTTGAACTCTGCAAGCTTCTTGAGATAGTTCTGCATGCGCTCGGGATCGGGGTACTCGAGCGTGGGGTAAGTGGCAGGATCTTCTTCCACCTGGTAGGCGTTGACACCGACCACGGTCTGCTCGCCGCTGTCGACCTTCTTCTGGAAGGCCAGAGCGGAGTCGCCGATCATCTGCTGCACGATGCCCTTTTCGACGGCGTTGTACATGCCACCCGCTTCGTCGATCATGGCGATGATCTGGTTGATCTTGTGCTCCATCTCATCGGTCAGCGACTCGACGTAGTACGAACCACCCAGAGGGTCGATCACGTCGGTGAGGTGGGCTTCTTCTCGCAGAATGTTCTGCGTCGCCACCGCGATGCGCGCTGCCTCGGTCGTGGGTGTCGAGAACACTTCGTCGTAGCCGTCGGTGTGCAGCGATTGCAGACCGCCCAGAATGCCGGCCATCGCCTGCGTGGTCACGCGGGCCACGTTGTTGAGTGGTTGTTGGCGCGTGAGGTCAACGCCCGAGGTCTGGCCGTGGAACTTGAAGCGCCATGAGCGCGGGTCCTTGGCGCCGAAGCGTTCGCGGCACAGGCGTGCCCAGACGCGGCGGCCGGCGCGGAATTTGGCCACTTCTTCAAACAGGCTGACGGAGATGTCGAAGAAGAAGGTGAAGCGCGGCAGAAACTGGTCGGGGTCCATACCCGCTGCGATGCAGTCTTCCGCATATTGAATGCCGGAGGCGAGCGTGAAGGCCATCGCTTCGGCAGGCGTTGCGCCGGCTTGCTGCATGTGCTGGCCGACGATGGACAGCGGATTCCAGTTCGGCACCTGCGTGTTGCAGAACTTGATGTGATCGATCACCACGCGGCGCGCCCCTTGCAGCGCGAGGCGGAAGAACATGTGATTGGCCACGAAGTGCGAGATGCAATCGCTCTGGTTGGAGGTGCCGGTGATGCTCGTCCAGGGAATGCCACGGCGCTTGGCCACCGCCAATTCGAACGCCAGCAGGGTGAAGGGTGACGGGTCGTTCATGGCGGTGGAGAGGTTGCCGATCGGCACACCGTCGAGCGCGGTTTCCATGTCCTTGACGTGATTGATCACCGTGCCGCAGGTGCCCAGCAGTTGGTGCGGCACCTCGTCGGCGTCATAGCCACGGAACACCGAATTGCAGGGGATCAGCGACAGGGCCGACGCACCCAGATCCAGAATTTCCTTGACGCGGCTGTTGTAGTCTTCGGGCACGCCGAGGCCGATCAACTGGCGCTGCGACCAGCTGCGGCCGCGGTACATGGTGGCGTAGATGCCGCGGGTGTAGGGGTACTGGCCCGGATAGCCCTGCGCGTCTTCCGGCTGGGCCGCGGGGCGGTCCATCGGCGTATACAGCGGCTTGATCGGCACACCCGAGCGGTTGAAGGTGGTGGCGTCGCCCTTGACGCCCTGGGCAAATTCCCGCTCCCACTTGCGCAGGCCTTCGGGGGCCGTGGCTTGCTTGATGTTCAGAATATCGGCACTCATGCTGATTCTCCCTGGAGTTGACGGCGTTTGGCGGTGAGCGTGATGACATCGGTGACGACGTCATCAAGGGCCGCTCCCGGATGGAATACACGTGCTACGCCGGCTTCCAGCAACTTGGCTTCGTCCTTCACCGGGACGATGCCGCCGACGATGACTTGGGTGTCCGACAGGCCCGCCTCTTTGAGCGCGGCCATGAGTTGCGGAACGATCAGGTGGTCGGTGGCCAGAGAGGAGATTCCGATCACGTCGGCGTCTTCTTCGGTGGCCAGTTTCACTACCGTGGAAATCTCCTGCCACGGTGGTCGGAA
>CALMCS010000537.1 GCA_937862875.1 uncultured Comamonadaceae bacterium | reverse complement strand
AGACATCGCAACAACGCATGGCGCCCTATATCGTCATCTCAAAACGAAGACTGCCAGACAAGGCGCAGGCAGTCCATTCGTCACTGGGTTCGTTCAATCCACAAAGAATCAGAACCCGTGACGAATTTTTTTACTTCATGTCGTCGGCGAGGACGCGCAGGATGCGCTCGGCGTTGACGGAGGTCTCTGGGGCTCCGGTGGAGTTCAGGACCGACACGGTGCTTTGCGACGCTTCGCTGCGCACCACGACACGGTACTTGAGCGGAGGCACGGCATCCGAGCTCTTGAAGATCTTGCTGAAGAAGCCTTGCTCCTTCTTGGACGCATCAGGAGCCACGTAACGCACGAAGTACACGCCGTCGGCACGGTTGCGGTCTTCCACGGTGAAGCCGGTGCGGTCCAGCGAGAGACCGACACGGCGCCATGCGCGGTCGAAATCTTCCGACAACTGGATGAGCGGCACGCCATTGGCGCTGGTCACCTTCACGGTCGGAGCGACCGGTCCGGCGGCCGCAGTCGCTGCAGCGGCCTTGGATTGCTCTTCGCTCACGCCGAGCTTGACCATCATGCGGCGCAGGAATTCGGCTTCCAGTTCCGGATCGACCGGGCGTGGCTGCCACATCGTCGCGTCCTTCTGGGCGGAGGAGTACACCTCGATCATGCCGCGATGGCTGATGAAGATGTTGGTGCCGCCCTTGGGGTTGCGCTCGAGGCGGGTGCGGAACTTGTCGCGCTCGCCGGTGGAGTACAGACCATCGAACAGCTTGCCGATGGTGGAGCGGATCATGTCCTGCGGAATCTTGGCGCGGTTCTCGGCCCAGTCGGTTTCCAGAATGCCCAGCTCGGAGCTGTCCTGGGTGAAGACGAAGCCGCTTTCCAGCCAGAAGTCACGCACTGGGTCCCAGAGCTTGTCCGCCGGGCGATCGACGACCAGCCAACGCTGATTGCCATCGCGCTCGATGCGCACGTCGCCAATGGTGGAGGGTGCCGTGTTCGGGCCGCTCGGCTTGGCTGCCTGACCGGCTTCAAACGCTACGGCGGAAGCCTGCCCACCGGGAACGGTGTAGCGGGTGTCACGCGAGAGTTGCGACAGATCGGGCGGCACTTCCAGTGTCGCGCCCTTTTTGGCGCTCTTGTAGTCGATTTTGTCGCTCTCCAGAACGGAGCAGGCAGACAAAGCCAGTGCCAGGCCAAGCAGGCCGAGTCGAGACGTAGCGTTCACGCGAAATTCCTCATTGATTTGGAAATGCCGTTGGGGCAGCTGAGCTGATCCATGCGGGCAAGACTGGTCACGCTTTACTTCAGAAGACCGGCAGAGCGCAGCGCAGCTTCCACGACGGCTTCGTTGCCTTTGTCCATCGTAGTCATTGGCAGGCGCAGGGTGCCACCGCAAAGACCCATGCGCTGCATGGCCCATTTGACGGGGATCGGATTGGCTTCTACGAACAGGTACTTGTGCACCGGCATCAGTTGGAACTGAATTTCCATGGCCTTGCGGGTGTCGCCAGCAATGGCGGCAGCGCAGAGTTCGGCCATCAGGCGCGGTGCGACGTTGGCGGTCACGCTGATGTTGCCTTGACCACCGCACAGCATCAGTGCGACGGCGGTTGGATCATCACCGGAGTAGACGCCAAAGCCCTTGGGCACATCACGAATCAGCCATTGGGCGCGTTCGATGTTGCCGGTGGCTTCCTTGATACCGACGATGCCGGGCACCTGCGCGAGACGCAGCACGGTGTCGTGCTGCATGTCCGCGACCGAGCGGCCTGGCACGTTGTACAGATACATGGGCAGATCGCCCACGGATTCCGCGATGGTCTTGAAGTGCTGGTACTGGCCTTCTTGCGTCGGCTTGTTGTAGTAGGGCACGACCTGCAGCTGGCTGTCGGCGCCAACGCTTTTCGCGAATTTCGCGAGCTCGATCGCTTCGGCGGTCGAGTTGGCACCACAGCCCGCCATCACAGGCACGCGTTTGGCGGCCTGCTCTACGGACACGCGGATGATCTCGCAGTGCTCGTCCACATTGACTGTGGGCGACTCACCGGTCGTGCCGACAACGCCGAGACAGGCGGTGCCTTCTGCGATGTGCCAGTCGATCAATTTACGCAGTGCGGGATAGTCCACACTGCCGTCTTCATGCATGGGGGTGACCAGGGCAACGATGCTGCCGGTCAGAGGAGCGCTGGGAGAGGTCATGTCCGTGTCGTAAAACGGGAAAGAAGCATTCTAACTAGACAGAGGCGTCCAGGCGGGCCCGGAATACCTCTGCCACCAATGAAGGTTCACGTCTGGCGACGATCCGCTGCACAAATCGTGCGGGTTCGTCCAGATATCCGTCCTCGTAGGCAACGATGCGCAAACCTTCGCAAAGCTTGAGTAATTCACCCGGTTGCAGCAGAAATTCCGGGCGAGCAGGTCTACCTACAGACTCGTTGCCGGCCGCAAAAGTTTCGTAAAGCAGGAAACCACCGGGTGCAATGTTCGCAAGAAGGGCGGAAAAATTCGGTCGCCACAGGTAGTTGGTAACCACCACGGCACCAAATTCACGGCCCGAAAGCGGCCACGGACCGCCTTCGATGTCCGCGTCGATCACGGGGCCAAAGCGGCTGGCGGACTGCAGCGCCTCGGGCGAGCGGTCGATGCCGGTCACCGAGTGGCCGCGCTCTGCGAACCACTGCATGTGGCGTCCCGTGCCGCAAGCCACGTCCAGCACGTCGGAGCCGGGCGGCAGCAAGGGCGACCAGCGCTGCACCCAGCCGGAGGCGGGATGAAGCGGAGTGGTGGCGGCGGCGGCTGCGGTGTGCGGCTGGCTGGAGAGGGTGCTGGACATCAATGGCGGAGCCCGTTCAAGGCCCCTGCGGTTTGCGGCAAGAGTGCGCGATTATTCATTAATTCATGCCCCTGTCACGCAATGGCCTGACTTGTCAGAAGCAGGACCACAGCTGATCGGCCATGGAAACCAGGAATTCGGGCTGCGCGTAGAGCATGAACACCCCGAGCAGAACCGCCACGATGGCTGCGATGAGCAAAAGTTTGTATCCGACGCGCCAAAGAGGGCTTTGTGCCGATTTCGGCGCGTGGGTCACGGTGGTGGGCGTCATGCGTTCGACTTTCTCACGCCATCTGCGGAGCAGGGCGCACGATCGGATTCTCGCGCACCGGCAAATTCACCAATCCCGCAAACACGCCAAGGGCAATCGACAGATACCAGACCACGTCGTAGCTGCCGGTCTTGTCGTACAGGTAGCCGCCCAGCCACACGCCGAGGAAACTGCCGATCTGGTGGCTGAAGAAGATGAAGCCGCTCAGCATCGACATGTGCTGCACGCCAAAAATCTGTGCCACCGCCGCATTCGTGGGCGGCACGGTCGACAGCCACAGCGCGCCGATGACGGCGGAGAACACATACACCGACAGAGGCGAGAGCGGCACGATCACGAAAATGGCGATGACCACGGCGCGCGCAAAGTAAATGAACGCGAGGATGCGGTGCTTGGGCATGCGCTGGCCCAGCGTGCCGGCGATGTAGGTGCCAAAGACGTTGAACAGACCGATCAGCGCCAGCGCGTAGCTCGCCACCTGCGGCGACATGCCGTGGTCCTTCAGGTAGCTCGGCATGTGCACGCCGATGAACACCACCTGGAATCCGCACACGAAATACCCCGCGGTGAGCAGCAGAAAGCTCGGGTAGCGAATCGCCTCCTTGAAGGCGGCACCCGCGCTTTGCGTGCGCTGGGCGCTGGCGGCGGCCTGAAAGCCGGGCTCGCGCAGGCCAAACGCCAGCGGGATGATGAGCAGCACCGCGACCGACAGCACCAGGAGGGCCGTTTGCCAGCCCAGTTGCAGAATCAGCTGGCCTTCCACCGGCACCATCAGAAACTGTCCAAACGAGCCCGCGGCGGCCGCGACCCCCATGGCCCAGGAGCGTTTTTCCGGCGCGATCTGGCGGCCCAGCACGCCGTAGATCACGGCGTAGGTGGTGCCCGCCTGCGCGGCCCCGATCAGCACCCCGGTGGTCAGGGCAAACCATCCCGGCGTGGTGGACAAAGCCATGCCGGCCAGGCCCAGAGCGTAGAGAATGGCTCCGCCGATCAGCACCTTGAAGGCACCCAAGCGGTCCGCAACAATGCCTCCTACAATGCCAAAGACGCCCCAGGCCAGGTTTTGAATGGCCAGGGCAAAGGCGAAGGTCTCTCGAGTCCAGCCCATGTCCTGGGTGATCGGCTGAAGCCACATGCCAAAGCCGTGGCGAATCCCCATCGATAACGTCACGACGGCGGCACCACAGGCAAGTACCTGTGTCATTGACAATTTTTTTATTTCGGTTGGCATTTGCCCAAATGTAGCTAAATCCCTTTTGGCATGCTTGGCGTCGGATTCGTCCGCGTTGTGCGAAAAATGCATCAACCTGTTTTTATATCCAGTATTACAATCCGCCGCCATGGCAACCAAACCTGCATCCAATCCGGCTAACGAATACTCTGAAGGCTCCATCCGCGTCCTCAAAGGACTGGAGCCGGTCAAGCAGCGTCCGGGCATGTACACCCGAACCGACAACCCATTGCACATCCTTCAGGAAGTGCTGGACAACGCTGCTGACGAAGCGCTTGCCGGTTTCGGCAAGAAGATCAAAGTCACCTTGCACATCGATGGATCGGTGAGCATCGAAGACGACGGCCGCGGCATTCCGTTCGGCCTGCACCCCGAAGAAGGCGCACCCGTGGTGGAGCTCGTGTTCACACGACTGCACGCGGGCGGCAAGTTCGACAAGGGCAAGGGCGGGGCTTACAGCTTCTCCGGCGGCCTGCACGGCGTGGGCGTTTCGGTGACGAATGCGCTGTCCAAGCGCCTTGAAGTGACCACGCACCGCGAAGGCCAGGTGGCCAAGCTCACGTTCTCGGGCGGCGATGTGATCGAGCCGCTGGTGGCGCGTCCACTGCAATCGGGCGAGCGCAAACAGGGCACGACCGTTCAGGTCTGGCCCGACGCATCGTATTTCGAGTCGTCAGCCCTGCCGATGGGCGAACTCACCCACCTGCTGCGCAGCAAGGCGGTGTTGATGCCCGGCGTGTCGGTCACGCTGGTCAACGAAAAAACCAAAGACACGCAGAACTGGCAGTACAAGGGCGGCCTGCGCGACTATCTGGCGCAGACGCTGAACACCGATCCTGTGATTCCGCTGTTCGAAGGCGAAGGCTTTGCCGATGCGTCCAACGAGAGCTTTGCCGAAGGCGAAGGCGCATCGTGGTGCGTGGGCTTCACCGAAGAAGGTTCGCCGGTCCGCGAAAGCTACGTCAACCTGATCCCCACCACCGCGGGCGGCACGCACGAAAGCGGTCTGCGCGACGGTCTGTTCCAGGCGGTGAAGAGCTTCATCGAGTTCCACTCGCTGCTGCCCAAGGGCGTCAAGCTCATGCCGGAAGACGTGTTCGCACGCGCCAGCTATGTGCTCAGCGCCAAGGTGCTGGACCCGCAATTCCAGGGCCAGATCAAGGAACGCCTGAACTCGCGCGATGCCGTGCGTCTGGTCTCCAGCTTTGTGCGTCCGTCGCTCGAGCTGTGGCTGAACGAGAACGTGGATTTCGGCAAGAAGCTGGCCGAACTCGCGATCAAGGCGGCGCAAACCCGCCAACGCGCGGGCCAGAAGGTCGAGAAGCGCAAGGGCTCCGGCGTGGCCGTGCTGCCCGGCAAGCTCACCGATTGCGAAAGCCGCGACATCGCCTACAACGAAGTCTTCCTGGTCGAGGGCGACTCCGCCGGCGGCAGCGCCAAGATGGGTCGCGACAAGGAAAACCAGGCCATCCTGCCGCTGCGCGGCAAGGTGCTGAACACCTGGGAGGTCGAGCGCGACCGCCTGTTTGCCAACACCGAAGTGCACGACATCTCGGTGGCGATCGGTGTGGATCCTCACAGCCCGACCGACACGCCCGACCTCTCCGGTCTGCGCTACGGCAAGGTCTGCATTCTGTCCGATGCGGACGTGGACGGCTCGCACATTCAGGTGCTGCTGCTCACGCTGTTCTTCCGCCATTTCCCGAAGCTGATCGAGGCCGGTCACATCTACGTGTCGCGTCCGCCGCTGTTCCGCGTCGACGTTCCGGCGCGCGGCAAGAAGCCGGCCGGAAAGTTCTACGCGCTGGATGCCGGCGAGCTGGAATCGATTCTCGACAAGTGCGCCAAGGATGGCGTGCCGCGCGAGAAATGCCAGATCAGCCGCTTCAAGGGTCTCGGTGAAATGAACGCCGAACAGCTCTGGGAAACCACGCTGAACCCCGATACCCGCCGTCTGTTGCCGGTGCGTGTGGCGGATCTGGAATTTGCCAATACCGAAGGCCTGATGACGAAACTCATGGGCAAGGGCGAAGCGGCGGCGCGACGTGAATTGATGGAAATTCACGGCGACGAAGTCGAGATCGATATCTGACCCACCATGAGCCTGCGGATGCGAACCACAGTCACCAAAGCACGGAGTTTCTGGCGCTTGCCGGTTGCGGCCGCGCTACTGTTCTTCGCGCAGCAGCAGGCCGCGCACGCCGATCTGTGGGCGTTTGTCGATCCGCGCGGTGTCACGCATTTCGCCGCCGAACAAATCGATGCGAACTACTCCCTGTTCTTCAAGGGTGACCAGTTCGATTCGACGGTCAACCAGGCGACGGAAAGCACCGATGTCGAGCATCCCGACTACGCGATCTCGCCGTCGGGCGCGCGCAAGCTCGCGCTGATCGACATCTCGCCGGGCTACAAGCGCGTGCGAACCCATATTCGCGGTGCCGCGGCAACCCATGGCATCGAATACGAATTGCTGCAGGCGGTGATCGCGACCGAATCGGGTTTCGACTCGCTGGCCGTCTCGCCGCGCGGTGCCGTCGGGCTCATGCAATTGATGCCGATGACCGCCAGCCGCTTTGGCGTGGCCGCCGACAAGAAGCGCAGCGTCGCGCAAAAGCTCGAAGACCCGGCCACGAACATCGCGGCGGGGGCGAGCTATCTGCGTTATCTGCTCAAGCTGTTCGACGGCCGCATGGAGCTGGCGCTGGCCGCCTACAACGCGGGCGAAGGCGCGGTGCAACGCGCCGGCAACCGGATTCCCGCCTACCGCGAAACCCAAAATTACGTGAAGAGTGTGCTCGGTCTGTACGCCATGCTCAAGCCTCCGGAGCCGGTGCGAACGCACCGCGCCATCACCGGTCGCATCCGCATGGAGTTGCCGGCCGGCAATCTTCCTGTCGAGCAAGCCACACCCGAAACCGGGGCTGCCGAGCGTTTTTCTCCCACATCACAATTCAACAATGCGTCCGGCACTGCCCAAAAGCAAGCTGCGACGCGTGCCCAGCAAGACTTGTCTGCGAACGAATGAGCGATCAATCCACCCTTGAATTTTCCGCCTCCCAACCGGAAGGCGACAGTCTCGAACTCGCGCAGTACGCGCAACAGGCCTATCTGGAATACGCCCTGTCCGTGGTGAAAGGCCGCGCGCTGCCCGATGTATGCGATGGCATGAAGCCCGTGCAGCGCCGGATTCTTTTTTCGATGGAGCGCATGGGGCTCAGCTACAGCGGCCCGACGCGCAACATCGCCGCCAAGCCCGTCAAGAGCGCCCGTGTGGTCGGTGACGTGCTCGGTAAATACCACCCGCACGGCGACCAATCGGCGTACGACGCACTGGTGCGTCTGGCGCAGGATTTCAACCAGCGCTATCCGCTGATCGACGGCCAGGGCAACTTCGGCAGTCGTGACGGCGATGGCGCTGCGGCAATGCGATACACCGAAGCGCGACTGGCCAAGATCACCAGCCTGCTGCTCGACGAAATCGACATGGGCACGGTCGATTTCATGCCCAACTACGACGGCTCGTTCGAAGAGCCCAAGCAGTTGCCGGCGCGTCTGCCGTTCTCGCTGCTCAACGGCGCCAGCGGCATTGCGGTCGGCATGGCCACGGAAATTCCGAGCCACAACCTGCGCGAGATCGCCGACGCCTGCGTGGCCTTGGTGAAGACGCCCAAGCTCACCGACGAAGAACTGTTTGCACTGGTGCCCGGCCCGGACTATCCCGGCGGCGGTCAGATCATCAGCAGCACCAGCGACATTCAGGACGCGTACCGCTCGGGTCGCGGCAGCCTCAAGGTGCGTGCGCGCTGGAAGATCGAAGAGCTCGCTCGCGGTCAATGGCAGCTGATCGTCACCGAGTTGCCGATCGGCGTCAGCACGCAGAAGGTGCTCGAAGAAATCGAAGAGCTCACCAACCCCAAGGTGAAGACCGGCAAGAAGGCGCTCTCGCAAGACCAGAACCAGCTCAAGGCCAGCATGCTGGCGCTGCTGGACGGCGTGCGTGACGAGTCGAGCAAGGATGCGCCGGTGCGCATCGTCATCGAACCCAAGACCGGCAAGGTGCCACAGCAGGAACTCATCACCACGCTGCTCGCACACACCAGTCTGGAGTCTTCGTCGTCGATCAATCTGACGATGATCGGTCTC
>CALMCS010000536.1 GCA_937862875.1 uncultured Comamonadaceae bacterium | reverse complement strand
CGGGCGCCGCGATGTGGGGCTGGGCGCACAGCAAGAATCGCGATACGGCAGTGGCCACGAATTGATTTGTGAGCGGAGTCCCACGTAAAAAGGGCGGTCCTCGGACCGCCCTTTTGCTTTTGGGGAGGGACTAATGTTCAACGTCCCAGGAATTCCTTCACCATTACGTTGAACGTATCCGCATGCTCCCACTGCGCCCAGTGGCCGCATTGGTTGAAGATGTGCATCTCGGCGTTCGGAATGCCCCAGATCACGCGCAGGCCCACGTCGAGTGGCACGAAGCGGTCGTCGCGGCCCCAGACCACGAGGGTCTTGGATTTGATTTCCGAGAGGCGGTGGCCGTAGTCGCTGAATTGCTTGGGGTTGACCTGCAGGCTCTTGACGAAGTTTTCCAAGTGGTCGCGGCGCGCGAGGATGTTGTCGAGGCGTTGCTTGTAGAGCTCTTCGGTGAGGCTGCTGGCGTCGTAGACGAACACGTTCATCATGCGCTTGAGGTTCTCTACCGTGGGGTCGCGGTAGAGCACGCCGATGAGTTTGATGCCTTCGGTGGGCATGGGGACGAACTGGCTCGGGCCGCCGGTGCCGCCGCCCATCAAGACGAGTTTGTCGAGCATTTGCGGGTTGGCCAGCGCAAAGCCCACGGCGCTGTGGGCGCCCATCGAGTTGCCGATGATGTGGACCTTGGCGATGTTCAGCTGATCGAGCACGGCCTTGAGGCAGCGTGCGTTGAGGTCCGAGCGGGAGCCGGTGCTGATGATGGTGTCGCTCTTGCTCCAACCGGGGCAGTCGAGCAGGATCACGCGATAACCCGCGTCGACGAGGGGCTCGATGTTGCGATTGAAGTTGGCCCAGCCGCTGGCGCCCGGGCCGGAGCCGTGCAGCATGACGACGGTTTGGTCGCCGGTGCCTACGTCGTTGTAGTGCAGCTGGAGTGGCTTGCCGTCTTCGGTGATGGTGATGAAGCGGCTGGTCGAATCTTCGGTGATGGCGGTGGTTGTCATGTGCGTGTCCTTTCTGCGGATGGAGCTGGCGTGCGCCGCCATCCTTTTACGAATCAATCAATTAGTCAATGGAAGCGCCACTGGCCTTGACCAGTGCGGACCAGCGGGTCTGCTCGGATTGCATGAATTTACCGAATTCTTCGGGCGTGGCGGAAAAGCTTTGCATGCCCTGATCGTTGAAGCGCTTGAGCACTTCGGGGTCCTTGAGCGCGATGCTGAAGGCCTGGTTCAAACGCTGCACGATGGCTGGCGGTGTGCCTGCCTTGGCGACCGCGCCAAACCACACGCCCGCGTTCACACCGGGCACGCCCATCTCGGCCATCGTGGGCACGTTGGGCATTTGCGGCGAGCGTTTGTCTGCGGCAATCGCGAGTGGCTTGAGCCGCTTGCCGGCGATCAGCGGTGCGGTGGTGGTGACCGGGTCAAACATGAAATCGACCTGCCCACCCATCACGTCCTGCAACGCCGGGGCCGAGCCCTTGTACGCCACATGGCTGAAGGTGCCGCCTACCTTGGTGCGGAACATTTCACCCAGCAGATGGCCGATGGAGCCGATGCCCTGCGATGCAAACGTGAGGCCGTCCTTGCGCGTCTTGGCTTGCTGGATCACGTCGGCCACGCTGTTCAGCGTGCTGTTGGCGGGCACCACGAGCACCAGTGGCGACGAGGCCAGTGGCGTGACGGGAGTGAAGTCCTTGTTCGGGTCGTAGGAGAAGTTGCGGTACAGCGTGGGGTTGATCGCGAACATCTCGGTGGCACCGACAAAAATCGTGTGCCCGTCCGCGGGTTGCTGGCGCACCGCACCGGCTGCAATCTGTCCGCCGCCACCGGGACGGTTGTCCACGATCACCGGCTTGCCCAACTGGTCGCTGAGCTTGGTGGCGAGCGTGCGCGTCAGGTTGTCGGTGATGCCGCCTGCGGGAAACGGCACGATGATGGTGATCGCCTTGGTGGGGAAGCCTGCCGTCTCGGCCTGCGCTGGCAGGACTGCTGCGCAGGCGATGAGTGCGATGGAGGAGCCGATGAGGGTGCGACGGTTCTGCATGGTGTTGTCTCCGGTACTTTTAGATCTAGATTGGACGAGGGAAAAATGAACGAAGGAGTGGGTTAGTTGCTGCCAAACTGCGCACGCACGCTGCCCACGCCAGTGATGTGCGCTTCAAAGCGATCCCCCGCCTGCACGGGCACCATGGGGCCGAGCGCGCCGGTCAGCACCAGGTCGCCCGCACGCAGCGGTGAGCCCAGGCTGGCGAGCTTGCGGGCCAGCCACACGCAGGCGTTGAGCGGGTGGCCGAGGCAGGCCGCGCCGTTGCCGGTGGATGCGCGCTCGCCGTTGCGCGTCATCGTCATTTCGCTGAGTTTGAGATCGAGCGCGTTCAGCTTCGTGGGCACTCCGCCGAGCACCACCAGACCGCTCGAGGCGTTGTCGGCCACGGTGTCGATGAAGCGAATGTTCCAGTCCGCAATGCGGCTGCCGACGATCTCGATGGCGGGCAGCACGTAGGCCGTGGCGTTGATCACATCGACCAAGGTGGCGTCGACCAGATCGAGGTCGCGCTCCAGCACCAGCGCCACTTCGGCCTCGACCTTGGGTTGCAGGGTGCGAGCGAGCGGCACCACGTCATCGTCGCCATAGACCATGTCGGCAAACAGCGTGCCGAAGTCTGGCTGATCGACGCCCAATTGCTTTTGCACGGCGAGCGAGGTGAGGCCGATCTTGCGACCCACGATGCGGCGGCCCTGTGATTGGGCGTATTGCACATTCGCCAATTGCACGGCGTAGGCGGTGTCGTTGTCGGGGATCTCATCGCGCAGCGGAGAGATCGGCATGCCGTTGGCTTCTGCTTCGCGAAGGCGTTGGGCCCAGAGGGCAATCGGTGTGTTGGGTTGGGTCATGGAGCGTAGTGGTTAGGCGGTTGAACCGGGTCAGGCTTGCGTATGCATGAACATCAGGCCGTAGCCTGCGATCAACGCCGGCACGCTGCGGTAGGTTTGAAACGGGCAGGGCAGTGCAGTGTTCTGCGGCAAGGCGCTGCGCGCCACGAGCCAGGTTTTGGACTCGTGCGCCGAGTTGCCGGCCGCCTGCGAGATCGATGCTTCGCTCATCGCGCAGAGCGTGTCCAGATCACCGCTGGTCATGGCCTGCATCCAGCGTTGGTCCCACTCGGGGTTGAGTGGTTTCATCCAGTCCTCGCCATGGGCGAGCGCCATGCCTGCGGCCTTCACACGCTCGGTCTTGGCGTCGCGTTCGGCCTGTGTGGGTGTCTGCTTTTGGGTGATGCGCTCGCGCACTGCGGGATCGGGGTGCTCCATCGTCGGCACCGGTGGCTCGTGAGAGAGGCCGCCGGAGCCGATCAACAGGGTGCGCTCGGGCAGGGTGTCCAAAAAGGCACCGATGCTTTGGCCGAGCGAGCGGCAGCGGCCCAGGCGCGCGATGCAGGGTTGCGACACCGCGTTCAGAAAGATCGGGATGACGGGCGGGGTCTTCAGCTCGTCGTTCCACATGAACTGCAGCGCCTGCGAAAAGCCGTGATCGACCAACATGCGGCGCGATACCGCCATGTCGAAATCGTGGTCCATCAGGTGGGTGGCGAGCGCCAGCGCCTTGTCCTGCGGCACGTTGAGCGGGCCCGCGGGCGAGAGGTAGTCACCCACGGCAGTCGCCTCGGTGCCTATGCAGAAGGTTGGCATCAACTCGTTGAAGAATCCGTTGTAGTGGTCGGGCGCGATCAGCACGATCAGCTCGGGGGCGAACTCGTGCACCAGGCTGCGCGCCGCTTGCAGCGCTGCGTCGAGTGCCTGCTGGTCCTCATCGCTGACCGGGTTCAGGCCCAGCAGCGGCGAGTGCGACATGCCGAGAAATGCGCGCTTGGCGGCGCGTGGGTTGGTTGCGCTTGGTGTGATCGCACTCATGCCAAAACCTCCGCGCGCTTGGTGGTTTCCATCGACGCGCTCAGCACCTGGGCCAATTGCTGCGTCACATCCGACACTTCCTGCGGCGATGCGAGCGCGGCCACAAAGCGGTCGGGGCGCACGAAGACGATCGACTTGGTCTGCGAGCTGAACCAGTCCTTGATGCGGCCCTGCGCATCGCCCAGCGTCAGCACGCCGTCGTTGGTGGGCGATGCGTGCTGCAGTTGCACGGTAGGCATCACGCGGATGAAGCGCGCGCCCAGCCGCTTCCAGAACGCCAGCGCCTGCGCGTCCATGCAGTAGCTCGGGTCGGTGCCCCACGCGATGATGGCGAAGTGCAGGCCGATCATGTCGTCCAGCCGCACCGTGGCGCCTTCGGCCGTGAGCATGCGCGGCTGAATGAACATGCGCCCGATGGGGCTCGGCTCGGGCACTTGCATGCCGTGCACGAGGCGGCCAATCAGCGATTCTTTCTTCTCGGCCATGAGGCCCACCAGACGGCCGAGCGGCGTGTTGCCCGAGCCATCCAGCAGCCCGCTGAACGGCATCTTCGCGCCGCGGTTGGTGGTGGCGGTCTGGTGCAGCACCACGCCTTGCTCGTAGCGCGGCATGGGCTTGAAGCGCATCTCGGCAAAGTATTGTTTGACGGGCGGCAGCACATTGAGCGCGAGCATCGCCGTGTCGCGCACCTTGGCGACGGTATGGCTCTCGGGGGCGAAGATGTCGCCAGCCACTTCGGAGAGATGAATCATGCTGCGCGCATGGGCGCGGCGTTCCTGCTCGTAGCTGTCGAGCAGCCCGGGGCCGGCCTCGCCCTTGACCACCATCGCCAGCTTCCACGCCAGATTGCTCGCGTCGCGCATGCCGCTGTTGTAGCCCTGACCCTGCCACACCGGCATGATGTGCGCCGCGTCACCGGCCAGCAGAATGCGGCCCACGCGAAAGCGTGCGGCCAGACGGGCGTTGTGGGTGTAGACGCGCTTGCGGATGTAGTCGACCTTGTCGGGATCGGCCACCACCTTGCGCATGAGCTTGGCCAGGTTCTCGGGCTGCGACAGTTCTTCCTCGGTCTCGCCGGGCATCACCATGAACTCGAAGCGGCGAATGCCGTGGGGCAGGGCGGCCGAGACATAAGGGCGCTCGGGGTCGCAATGCATGTCGATGTGCGGTGTGCCGAGCGGGTCGTTGCGCACGTCCACCACAATCCACTGATTGGGCTTGGTGCGGCCATCGAAGGGTACGTTGAGCACGCGGCGCACGTTGCTGTTGCCGCCGTCGCAGGCCACGAGAAATTGTGCGGAGACGGTGCGTTCGCTGCCACCACTCGTGTCGCTGCCCTTGATCGTGGCGCGCACGCCCGCATCGTCTTGTGAGAATTGCAAAAGTTCATGACCGAACAGCACCTGCACCTGCGGGAAGCGCTTCAGGCCCTGGAAGAGAATTTCGTCCACCTGGGGCTGGATGAACGCATTGCGGCGCGACCAGCCAAACTCGTCGGTGCGCGGCTCGATCGACGCAAAGCACTGGCCGCTGGCGGTGTAGAAACGCATCCAGTGGTCGGGCGTGATGTGCGCCTGCACCAAGTCGGAAAGCCCAGCCGCCTGCAGCGTGCGCAGCGACTCGTCGTCAATGCCGATGGCGCGTGGGTAGTCGATGACCTTCTCGAGTTTCTCGATCACCAGCACGTTGACCCCGGCCAGTCCCAGCGTGTTGGCAATCGTCAGGCCGACGGGGCCAGCGCCGACGATGATCACGTCGTGCGAGTCGGTTGAGAGCTGTTGTTCTGTGGTCATCGGGGTGTCTCCGTTGTGAGGATCAGTTGAAATCTGATCGGTATTGACGATTGTCAAGGCGCGCAATTCGGTTGAGAATCGCGTGCACTAGGTGCACATAAAACCGAGACAAAACCCTTAGGGTTCCCAACATGCCCACGCGAAATTCAATTTCGGCATCGCTTGCCGACGCGGATTACAAGGAGGTGCGCAGCCTCTCCCGCGGCTTGGCCGTGCTGCAGGCGCTGAACCGCGCCCCCGGCGGCATAGCCTCGACCAGCGCGCTCGCGCAGGCCTGCGGCATCCACCGCACGACGGTGAAGCGCCTGCTGGAAACGCTGCGCGCCGACGGCTTCGTGCGGCGCGGAGAAAAAGAGGGCCAGTACTACCTGACCTTCGCGGTGCACAGCCTGAGCGAAGGTTTTGTGCACGACGATTGGGTGGAGAAAGTGGCGCTGCCCCTCATGCGCGCTGCCTTGCCCGATCTGCTCTGGCCCTGCGATCTGGGGGCGCTCGAAGGTGGCTTCATGGTGGTGCGCGAGAGCACGCACCGTTTCAGCCTGCTGTCACAGCACCGCGGCATGATTGGCGAGAAGCTGCCCCTGTTCTTCACGGCCATGGGCCGCGCCTATCTGGCGGCCTGTACGGACCAGGAGCGCGACGGACTGCTGACGCTGCTGTCTCAGCGCGACGACGTGGTGGGCGAGATGGCGCGTGAACCGGCCAGAGTCGACGCGCTGATCGCCCAAACCAGAGCACGCGGCTACGCGGTGAATGACGGCGATTGGAACCGCGAGGCCACCACTGCTGCAATTGCGGTGCCGGTGGTCTGCGGGACCAAGCTGGTGGGCGGCATCAATCTGATCTTTCCACGCGCCGCCGTGTCGGCTACGGAACTGGAGGACCGCTATCTGCCACGACTCAAGCGCCTCGCATACCGCATCGGCAAGGACATGCAACCCTGGCTCCAGGCCGACGACGAAGCCGCGCCTCCCTAGTGATAACCCTTTGGCAATAGTAGGACGGTTAGTCCATAATTATGGGAAATTACGCATCCGCATGCATCTTGTGTTCCGTTGGCTGCTGAAGCCTGCATTTTGATGAATCCGGTGCGGTATTTGGATGTGCTGATATTTCATCAACCTGCTTGAACTGCCTGACCTGCCTGTAACGCCTTATGCGCACGCTCGCCAATTCCATGCACGATCAGGTCGCCGAAAGACTGCGAGAGCTGATCTTTGACGGGACGCTGGCGCCGGGGAGTTTCCTCGACGAGGTGCGGCTGTGCGAGCGACTGGAAATCTCGCGCACTCCGCTGCGCGAGGCGCTCAAGGTGCTGGTGGCAGAGGGCATCGCCCGCCACGAACCGCGCCGGGGTTGCTTTGTGGTCGAGATCACCGAGCGCGATGTCGACGAGATCTTCCCCGTCATCGCCTTGCTCGAAGGCCGTGCCGCCTACGAGGCCACGCAGAACGCGCACCAGGCCGATATCAACGCGCTGGAATCGCTCCACGAGCGCCTGCAGAATCACGCCGCGGCCGGCGACATCAACGAATACTACATCGCCAATCTGGCGATTCACGAAGCCTTCATCACGCTGGCCAACAACCGCTGGCTGGCGCAAAGCATTGGCGATCTGCGCAAGATTCTGCGCCTCGCGCGGCTGCAGCAACTGCACGCGCCGGGGCGTTTGGAGCAGAGTCTGGCGGAGCATCTGGCGGTCTTCGCGGCCCTGAAACGCCGCGACCCGGATGCCGCCGAACTCGCCATGCGCAACCATCTCATTGCGCAACGCATCGCGCTGCGCGAACTCGCTCGACTTCACTCTTCTCGGATCGCACTATGAATGCCGCCACTACCTGGTTGTCCCGCAACGTTGCCCGTTTCATGGGGAGCGATTCCAAGTCGACGGAGGCCGCAAGCGCCGCAAAATCCGGCAAGGCAGCGGCGGCAGTACCCCGGTCCACGCATGAACGCCTGGAGGCCACCCTGCGCCGCAACGGCGAAGCGATGTCTCCGCGCGTCATGAGACGTCTGCTGGGCGAGCTGCAGGAGGTGGTCGCCCCGCGCGTGAGCGAGGTCGAGGGCGGACGCCGCGCCGAAGCCATCGCCAACTGGTACGCCGAGGCCACGCCCGAAGAGCGCCGCGATCTGTGGGTGCTCATGTGCGAACAGTTCACGCCCGACGCCGCCCGCGTGCGCAACGCCCAGCAAAAGTACGAAGCCGCAGTCGGCACGCCCGACGCACCACAGGCCGAAGCCCAACTGCGCCGCGTGCTCACATCGCCGCGCACCCGCTTGCTGCAGCGCTTCGCGGCGTTTCCGAACGGCATGCGCTTTCTGGTCGACCTGCGCGCAGAATTTCTTCCGTTCCTCAAGAGCGACAAGCGCCTCATGCCTTTGGAGGCCGAGCTCGAGCAGCTCTTCGCGACGTGGTTCGATGTGGCATTTCTGGAGCTGCGCCGTCTCTCCTGGGACTCTCCCGCGTCGCTGATCGAAAAGCTCATCAAATACGAAGCGGTGCACGACATCCGCAGCTGGGCCGATCTCAAGAATCGTCTGGACAGCGACCGCCGCTGCTACGGCTTCTTCCACCCGCGTCTGCCCAACGAGCCGCTGATCTTTGTGGAGGTTGCGCTGGTCACCGACATCTCGGACAGCATCACCCCGTTGCTCGACGAATCCGCAGAAGCCAGCGACCTGACGCGCGCGACCACCGCGATTTTCTATTCGATCAGCAACACGCAAACCGGCCTGCGCGGCGTGAGCTTTGGCGACTCGCTCATCA
>CALMCS010000535.1 GCA_937862875.1 uncultured Comamonadaceae bacterium | reverse complement strand
CATAGAAGAAAAGTTTGCACGCAACAAGCTAGCTGCGGAAAAGGCCGGACTTCAATACGAAGCCAAGAAGCCAGCGGTCATTGGTGCTGTCATCGATCTGGGGCTGTGCCTCAACCTCTTCGATCAAACCGCGCTGGTCGAACTTGCTGCGGCACACAATAGCTACCAGCGGACCATGGAAGAAAACCATGTGGAACTGCCTATAAACAAAGGTGGCAGTGACAGGCTCCAACGTTTTCTGGATCGGGCCGTCTTTGAATGGTTGCATATGCTTAGGGGATGGTCTCCTGAGAGCACGCCTTCCTATGACACCATACGTTCAGGTTTTCATGAGGGTGGCCCGGTCTATCCGGGGGCAGGCTTTCAAGCAAAGAACCACATTCAGATCGCTGTACGCCAGCCTGCCTGTATCAAGGGATTCTTTCTGCCGCGCGGGCTGGAAGTCGCGTACCCACGGGGTTACCCGCTGCGTGACGAATCATTCAACCGGTGACAGCGTATTGAGCGCAATAAAAAACCGGCAGTTTTCAATTGCCGGTTGTTCATCGCAATCCCTGAGCGATCAGATCAGCGCTGCGCCGCCAGCAGCAACCCACCGGCGCCCATGAAGAATCCACCCGTCGCACGATTCAGGCGAATCACGCCCTTCTGCGTCCTTACCCAACGGCGGATCTGTCGGCCGCAGGATGCGTACACCAGGGTCGAGACAAACTCGGCCATCAGATAGATCGAGCCGAGCACCAGGAACTGCTGCGCCGCAGGTTGGCTGGGATCGATGAATTGCGGGAACACCGCTGCAAACAGGATGATCGCCTTGGGGTTGGTGATGCCCAGCAGAAACTCCTGCGCGATCAACGCCTTGACGGAATACTGCCGCTGCACGGGAGCCGTGGCGGTGTCGTTCTCGATCAGTGCCGCGCCACCAAAGTCCCGGCTGCGCCAGGCCTTCAAGCCAATCCAGAACAGGTAGGCCGCGCCGATCCATTTGACTGCCGCAAAGGCGGTTTCGGATGCGAGCAGCATGGCTCCCAGTCCAATGGCGGAGACGGTCAGAAAGATCGCGAATGCCGCCACACGTCCGGTGGTGGCGAGCAGCGCCGGGCCGACTCCCGCTCGAATGCCATTGTTGAGCCCGCAGAAATTGTTGGGCCCGGGAGTGAGGGAGATGGCGATTGAAACGGGAATGAACAGGAGAGCATCCATGATTGCCCAGCCTTTGGCGTGAGTTGAGAGTGGAGTGTACTGCCGACACGTGTTTTCCGTCTTTGCTGTTAGTCCTTGGCAGCAGGAGCTACAAGATGGAAAATGCGGGCTGCGCGCACGTCGAAGTTACAATAATTAACGCGAAGCCGAACAATCCTCGAGCTCCACCGCAATGTGATGCTCCCTGGGCGCGACCGCTTCACCACTTCGCTGCCGTTTCGCTCTTATGCAAACAGACCCACCTACCGTCCAAAAACGCCTATCGCAATGGGAATTGCTGCTGCGCGACTGGTTTCTATCGTTAGGTCAATGGCATCTCTGGATGCACCTGGGCTGGCAAGATTTGCTTCGTCAGTACCGTCGTTCGTTTCTCGGCCCCGCCTGGATAGCCATCAACACGGCGATATTTACTGCTGCGTTTGGCTGGATTGGTGCGCAGTTGTTCAACCAGGATGTCAAATCCTACATTCCGTATTTTTGCCTTGGCAACGTCTTTTTCGGATTTCTGACCTCCGTCTTCAATGAGGGCTGCAAGACCTACATCGACTCGGCGGCATTTCTGAAGCAGTCCTCCTATCCAAAGTTCATCTTTGTCCTGCGGGTAGTCTGGCGAAACCTGTTGTTGCTGGCACACCAGATTCCGCTGATTCTTATCGTTCTATGGATTGGCGGATTGCTGGGTCAATCGCTTTGGCTGCTCTGGCTCGGCGGCATGCTTTTGACGGTCGCAAGCGCCGTGATGGCCGTTGCGCTGCTGGGCGCCATTTCCACACGCTTTCGCGACATCCCTATGGTGGTCGGCAGCATTTTGCAAATCGCTTTTTTCATTACGCCGGTCATCTGGCGACCCACCCAACTGTCTGCGGGGCACTCCAGTGCCTTCATTGCACTGAACCCACTGGCTGCATGGCTTGAGCTCTTGCGAGCCCCCCTCATGGGTCAGGCTCCACAAATCACTGCATGGATGACAGCATCGATTGCGTTCGTGGTGCTCACCCTGCTGTGTATTGCTGTCTATCTTGCGGTTCGTCGCCGTATCAACTATTGGTTGTAAGAAGACAAGACATGGAGCCCTACATTCACCTTTCCAATGTCGATGTTGACTTCCCTGTCTTCGATGCACAGAACATCGGCTTCATCAATACGCTATTCCGGTTCGGCGGCGCGCACAGTGGGCTGGGCGCGCCAACCAAGCGCGAGAGATCCGTTCCAGCGCTGCGCAATCTCGACCTCCACTTGCGCGCAGGAGATCGCGTCGGCCTGATCGGACACAACGGAGCCGGCAAATCGACCTTGCTTCGTGTTCTTTCCGGCGTATACGAACCGACCCATGGCGATATCTGGCAACACGGATCGGTGTCGGCACTCAGCGACCTGATGTTGGGAATGGACCCCGAGGCATCCGGCAACGACTTCATCGTGACGCGCGGAATCGTCATGGGCCTGAGCAAGCGGGAATCACAAAAGCTGATTGCAGATATCGGTGAATTCACTGAACTGGCAGACCGGCTCTACATGCCCGTGCGCACCTACTCCAGCGGTATGTTGCTCAAGCTGGCATTCGCAGTCGCAACAACCATCACGCCCGACATCCTCCTCATGGATGAAGTCGTTGGTGCAGGCGACGCCAAATTTCAGGAGCGTGCGCAAAAGCGCCTGACCCAACTCATGTCACGGGTCAGCATTCTGGTGGTCGCCTCACACAATGAGCAGCTCTTGAAAAGCTTCTGCACGCATGCCCTTGTTTTGAAGAACGGCGAGATCAGTTTTCGAGGTCCCATCGACGACTGCCTTGCGCACTATCGCGCGAATAGCTAGGTAGCTCATGTGCCCCACTCTCACTCCCAAGTTCGGGGCACTCCCTATCCAGTCCTCCACTATTCCACCGTCAACCCATCGGTTTCGACAATAGCTGCACCATGAGAATCCTTCTTTCCATGTGCAGCATGCTGCATCGCACCGGTGCCGAACTGTTTGTTCGTGACATCGCTCTGACGCTGCATCAACGCGGTCATTCGATCACTGTGTATGCCCCCTTCATGGGCGACATGGTCGAGGAATTACAGGCCCGGTGCATCGCATGCGTTACCGAGCTGCGACAGGTAGCACAGGCTCCCGAAATCATTATTGGCAACACACGCGACGAGACAGTGGCCGCCATGGCTCAGTTTCTCGACGTTCCTGTCATTTCCATTTGCCACGACCGCACCGCACCTCACGGACGGCCACCCCAATTCACTCGGATACGACAGCATATTGCCGTTGACGAAAATTGCGCTGAACGACTGTATCTTGAGAACGGCATTGAGCGTTCTGCCGTGAAAATCGTATCAAACGGCGTCGACGTCCATCGCTTTCGCAAGCGTCCGCCGTTGCCGGAAAAGCCACTGAAGGCGGCGATTTTCAGCAACTATTCCACAGAGCATCAGCACACGTCAGCCATTCGCTGTGCTTGCAATGAGCTGGGGATTTCTCTGGATGTCATCGGCTCGGGCGTGGGGCGTCAGGACAAGTCACCGGAACTCACACTCGCGCACTATGACTTGGTATTCGCCAAAGCGCGCTGCGCGATGGAAGCAATGGCAGTGGGCTCCGCGGTCATCTTGTACAACGAAGGCATGGGGCTGGCGGGCATGGTCAACTCCAGGAATATTGAGGAGTGGCATCGCTGGAATTTTGGACGCCGGCTACTGCAAAAGCCCGTTCAAATGAGCAGCGTGATCGAAGCCATTCAACAGTACGACGCCGTTGATGCCGACTCGGTGTCGAGCTATGTGCGTGAACATATTTCGCTGGACGCGACGGTCGACGCTCTTGAGCGCATTGCATACCAAGTGCTCCATGACGAAGCCGCTCTGCCCAAGAGCCATCCGGCCATGGAGATTCGTGAATTTTCACGATTCCTTATTGAGAGCCAGCATCCGCTGGGGAGCCATCAGACGGCCGTTCAACTTGGTATTCAGCACGAAAAGATTGCGGCTTTGAATGAGGTGATTGGGCAGTTGCAACAGCAGATTCGGCTACGGCATCAGCTCGAGGAACAGCGGCAAGAACAGGAAGTGCTACAGCAGCAACAGCAGCGACACGGGCAAGAGGTTTGCGATGCCCGTTTGGCCGAACTCCAGCAGGAGCTTCACCGAGCCAACGAATTGGTGAGCGGGCTGAAACAAGAAGTCCTCGCGCTGCGCAACAGCAGAAGCTGGCGTTTGACCGCACCCGTCCGTTGGCTTGCATCCAAATTCAGCATCTAGACCGAGTCCACATCGTGAAACCACTACTTCTGATCGCCCACCCCGGGCACGAACTGCGAATATTCGAATGGGTCCGGCGAGTCAAGCCGCATGTTGTCGTGCTGACCCACGGAGATGGTTCCATCGGACAACCCCGACTCGAAGACACACGACATTTGCTCCGAGAGATCGATGTCGAAGTGCGCGATGACTGGATTGCACCCGTCGCCGATTCGGCGGTCTATCAGGCGTTGCTGGGGCTGCAGCCATCCCCACTCCCGCAATGGCTGGAACGACTCGTCGCGGCGAGTGACGAAGAACCTTTTGACGTCGTTGTGGCGGACGAAGCCGAAGGCTACAACCCGACCCATGATGTGTGCCGCGTTCTTGCCAACCTGCTGGTGCATCGTTTGGAGCAATCAGGCCGAGCAGTTCAAAGTCTGGAAATGCCCTTGGTAGGACATCCCTGTGATCCCGCACGCAATGAGCAGCTACAGGTCGCAGTCTCTCTTGATACTCGTGAACTAGATTACAAACTGGACATCATGAAGCGCTATGCCCACCGCTGTAGCCCCATTCTCGAGCAAGAGCTTCAAACCATGTTGGATACCTTCGGCGAACAGGCATTTGCCCAGGAGTGCCTGTATTCCGCTGCGAACACGCCGTATGAGCGCAATGAATTGCCGCTGACCATGCCTTACTTCGAACGTGTCGGGGAAGAGCGATACCGAGCCGGCATCTACGCGCATGTCATTCGCGCCGAGCATGTTCGGCGACTGGTACAAGCGTCTGGACCTGGGCACTGAGCACCCCATGCACGCGAAAAAAATCCGTCTTGCCGTGATTGGATATGGCCGCTTTGGCCGGGTGCATGCGCTGCGCGCACGGGCCCACCCCTTGTTCGAAGTCACCTGCGTCGTTGATCCTTTGCCGCAAGCCATGCGTGCGGCCCAATCCGATGGTTTTCAAACGACCGACTCGCTCGATCGACTCCCGCAAGACATTGACGCTGCATGCGTTGTCACGCCCCCTCCAACGCACGCAAATGTAGCCAATGCATTGATGCGCAAGGGAATCTCCGTCTTGGTTGAAAAACCATTTGCCACGTCGGAATTCGACATCACCTCCCTGCTTGAGACAGCACGGGCTACCGGTTGTCATCTATTCACTGCGCATATCGAGCGCTTCAACCCGGCGCTGGCCTTATCCCCATGGAAAGATATCCCTGAGGATATTGAATTTGAACGCTGCTCTCGGTCGATCTCCAACGTCGAAAGCCTCGTGCTGGACCTCATGGTTCACGACCTGGACTTGGTCTCTCATTTGCTCGGTGCCGACAGCGCGCAAGCCTTCGAGGTCATCGAGGTACGCCATTCTCAAAGGGAGGTGATGGCCCTGCTGGCGATCGGCCCCGTGAAGTTCCGCGTGCGTGCACGCAATGGGGACGATGCATCCAGTGCCAGCATTCGGTGGAGCGAACGCGGAGAGGTGAAGCGACTGCTTCTATCGGGTCAATCCAGCACGGATGGAACCGATGCGCTCACTCGGCAATACACGGCCTTTCATCATGCGCTGCAGGGTCAGCACACCATTCTGGCAAGTGCAATGGATGGCGCAATGGCCGCGCGTCGAGCCATCGCCATTGCGAAAAAAGTATGATCAAGTCCATCCCCTTTTTCCGCAGTCCCTGGCAGGCGCCGTCAAGTGCAGCTAACTTGACCGTCGACCTCATGCGCGTCTTGGAGAGTGGCCAGTACATTCTGGGCCCGCAGGTACGTGAATTTGAATCAGCGTTATCTGAGCGGTTGTGCAACCACCAGGTGGTGGCGCTCAACTCCGGCACAGATGCACTCGTTCTGGCCTTGCAGGTACTCAACTTGCAACCGGGTGATGAAGTCATCCTGCCCACCTATACTTTTTTTGCCTGTTTTGAGGCCGTGCTGCGTGTCGGTGCAACGCCCATTCTGGCGGACTCGGCCGACGACGATTTTCTATGCGGTGAAGCCCAGATTCGTCCCCACCTCTCACCCCGAACGCGAGCTGTGATCGGTGTTCCCTTGTTCGGCGACGCCTCGGGTATCCCGGCCATCGCTCAGTTGTGCCGAGATGGTGGAATCACATTGATTGAAGACGCAGCCCAAGCGCTCGGCGCCAAGGCTTTTGACATCCACAGGGGATGGCTTGCGGCAGGCACTATGGGCGACATCAGCACCCTGAGCTTCTACCCCACCAAAACACTCGGCGCGGCAGGAGATGCAGGCGCGTTGGTGAGTTCAAATGGATATTTCGCCGATCAAGCTCGGGCACTGCGCAATCACGGACTCACGTCTACTCTGCACACAGGCATCGGCCTCAACAGTCGGATGGACGAGATACAAGCCACGGTACTTTTGCAGGGTTTGAATAGACTCGACGACTGGCTCACGCAACGCCAGGCGATCGCTCAGTGCTATCTACAGGGACTGGCAAACATTCCAGGCATCACCCTGCCGCGCCATAACGATGGACACGCGTGGAACTATTTCGTGCTTCGATGCGATCGACGAGATGAGCTCCAGGCCAGACTGAAGGAACGAGGCGTGGACACGCGTATCTACTACCAACGCGCGATTCACGAACAACCTGCTTATCGGGAGCGCTTCAATAGGCCGCAATCCACGAATGCGCAGGTCCACGCACAGCAAGCGCTCGCGATACCCCTGTTTCCTGGCTTGACTACGGCAGAAACGCAATGGGTCATCGAGGCCATTCGGGCCGCTTGCCATGACTTCGAAGAAGTCTCCGTCTGCACCACAGAAACCACCCGCTCCTGATGACCGGGCCGGCTGTCAATGACGCCGTAGCCGATCAATTCACTGCAGCGTTTCCTTGAGCGAATCTGGCAACACGAAGGGCATCACCGCGATGCCCTCTTCCACCAGCTCTGCGGTTTCTTCGGCCGATGCTTGACCGCGAATGCCGCGCTCGGGGGCGTCGCCGTAGTGCATGCGGCGCGCTTCGTGGGCGAAACGGTCGCCGACGTTTTCGGTATTGGCCACGACGTGGCGCGCGACGCGCAACCAGGCCTCCTGCAGCTCGGCCGGCAGATGGGCTGGAGGATTGACGTTGGTGGAGACTGCGCCCTTGCTGCTCGATTCTTCACCGTCGCGCTGGGCGGCGGACTCTGCCGATGGTGCGGCGGATGCAGAGCCAGAGCCTGACCCCGAGTGGCTGCGCAGATTCAGGCGCGGCGCACTCAATCCCTTGCGCACATGGGCGCTGCCGCACAGAGGACATTCGACCATCCCGCGCTCGAGCTGGCTTTGAAAATCCTCTTCGGACGCGAACCAACCTTCGAAGCGATGGTCGGCGCCGCACAGCAAATCAAGCACCTTCATAGGGGGTCACACTGAATTCGAATTCAGCCAGTCAATGCAATCGACCATCGTAGCAGCAGCGACGGCCTCAGCCGCGGCGACGCATGAGATAGCGGTACACAAATCCGGGGAAAGCGAGCGTGATGAACAGCGTGGCGGTGATGGCGTAGAACTCCCAGGTCTGGGGAGCGTTCTGCCCGGCACGGCGTTCAAGCAACATGGCGATCAGCCCGACCACGAAGTACAGGACGACGAGTTCGAGCAATCGCATCACAAAAGGCTTTGCACCTTTTGCCAGCGGCCCCAGTAACAGGAGGCGCTGAGTGAGGAAGGGCCAGTTGGCGGCGGCAAACGCCGCCAGAATCACGAGCCAAATCGCAGCGGTCTGGGACATGCGGCCGCTTCCTTTTCTTTTTTAAACCAAGGTTCAGGTGGACAGCGCGCGCACGATGGCGTCCGCGCACAGGTTCATCAGACCACCAGGCAACAGGCCCAACAGCAACAGAGCAGCGGCGTTCAAGGTGAGAACGGCACGCACATCCATCGGTGCGGACACGGTGCTGACCGTGAGTGGCTTGTCGAAGTACATGACCTTGACCACACGCAGGTAGAAGAACGCGCCGATCAGGGACATGACGACTGCGAACACCGCCAGAACGATGTGCGAGACCTCACCCGACGAGATCAGAGCCTGCAGCACCGACAGCTTGGCGTAGAAGCCCACCAGCGGAGGAATACCGGCCATGGAGAACAGGCAGATCGCCATCACGCCAGCATAGAGCGGGCTGCGTTGGTTGAGGCCGGCCAGGTCGGAGATTTCTTCGCTCTCGAAGCCATCACGTGCCAGCAGCAGGACGACACCGAAGGCGGCCAGCGTGGTCAGCACATAGGTCACCACGTAGAACATGGCGGCGCTGTAGGCGTTTTCGACGGCATTGGCATCCACGTTGCCGTGGATCACACCAGACATCAGGCCGAGCAGCACGAAGCCCATCTGCGAGATGGTCGAGTAGGCCAGCATGCGCTTGAGGTTGGTCTGCAGCAGACCGCCCAGGTTACCGACAAGCAACGAGCACACGGCCATCACCATCAGCATCTGTTGCCAGTCGAAGGCGAGCGGCAGCAGGCCGTCCACGAGCAGACGCATGGTCATGCCGAACGCAGCCAACTTGGGAGCGCCACCGATCATCAGTGTGATCGCTGTAGGTGCACCTTGGTAAACGTCAGGGACCCACATGTGGAAGGGAACCACGCCGAGCTTGAAGCCCAGACCGGCCACCACGAACACCAGACCGAACACCAGAACCTGGTGGCGAATCTGACCGCCGTTGATCGACTGGAACACCTGACCGATATCGAGCGAACCGGTAGCGCCATAGATCATCGACAGACCGTAGAGCAGGAAGCCCGAAGCCATCGCGCCGAGCACGAAATACTTCATCGCGGCTTCGATCGACGCCGAGTGATCGCGGCGCAGTGCCACCATCGCGTAGCTGGCGAGTGTCAGCAGCTCGAGGCCCAGATACACGACCAGGAAGTTGTTGGCGGAAATCATGATGAACATGCCGAGCAGCGAAAGCAGCGACAGCGTGAACATTTCACCGCCGCGCAGCATGTCGCGGTCGGTTGCGTAAGGACGGCCATAGACCAGTGTCACGGCGACCGCAATGGTGGCGAAGCACTTGAGCCAGTTGCCCATGGCATCGCTCACCACCATGTTGCCCCACCCGTAGAAGGTGGTGCCGTTCATGGCGTACATGGCTTCCAGTCCGGCGACCACGACCAGCGTGAGCAGCGTCAGGATGTAGGTCGGGGTACGACCCTTGCTTGTCACGCCCAGGTCGACCAGCGCGATCACGCAGGCCATGACCAGAAGCACGATCTCTGGATAAATTGCCAGCCAGCTGATGTTGTCAATCATTTCTTATCTCTCAATCCAGTCTGGTCAGTTCAGTTTCGACTGCGCGACATGCTTGATCAGTTCGGCAACCGACACATTCATCACGTCAGTGAAGGGCTTGGGATACAGGCCCATGACGAGCACTGCAACGGCCAGAACTCCCAGCACCAGAAACTCGCGGCAATCGATGTCCTTGAGCTTGGCCACGTTGTCGTTGCCGACCGGACCCAGGTACACGCGCTTGTACATCCACAGGGTGTAGGCAGCGCCGAAGATCAATGCCGTCGCGGCACCCATGCCGATCCAGAAGTTGAACTTCACGGCACCCAGAATCACCATCCACTCGCCGACGAAACCGGCAGTTGCTGGCAGACCGCAATTGGCCATGGCAAACAACAGCGAGAACGCAGCGAACTTGGGCATGGTGTTCACCACGCCGCCGTAGGCGGAAATTTCACGCGAGTGAACGCGGTCGTAGAGTACGCCGATGCACAGGAACATCGCGCCGGACACAAAACCGTGGGCAATCATCTGCACGATACCGCCGGAGATTCCGAGGTCGTTGAACAGGAAGAAGCCCAGAGTCACAAAGCCCATGTGTGCGACGGACGAATAAGCCACCAGCTTCTTCATGTCCTTCTGCACCAATGCCACCACACCCACGTAGATCACAGCGATCAGCGACAGCGTGATCATGAGCCAGGCCCATTCACGTGCAGCGTCCGGAGCGATCGGCAGCGAGAAGCGCAGGAAACCGTAGGCACCCAGCTTCAGCATGATGGCGGCCAGCACGGCGGAACCGCCGGTAGGCGCTTCCACGTGAACGTCTGGCAACCAGGTGTGGAACGGGAACATCGGAACCTTCACGGCAAACGCCGCGAAGAAGGCGAAGAACAGCATGGTCTGGACGGTGCCGGACAGCGGCAGAGCGTGCCAGGTGGCGATGTCGAAACTGCCGCCCGAAGCGTTGTACAGATAGATCAGCGCGATCAGCATCAGCAGCGAGCCGGCCAGCGTGTACAGGAAGAACTTGAACGCGGCGTAGATACGGTTCGGGCCGCCCCAGACACCGATGATCAGGTACATCGGGATCAGTGTGGCTTCGAAGAACACGTAGAACAGAATGCCGTCCAGTGCCGAGAACACGCCGATCATGATGCCCGAGAGAATCAGGAACGCAGCGAAGTACTGGTTGACGCGCTTGGTGATGTTTTCCCACGAAGCGACCACCACGATCACC
>CALMCS010000534.1 GCA_937862875.1 uncultured Comamonadaceae bacterium | reverse complement strand
AAGACATTGTTGCCCACTGCAAAAAGCATCTGGCCGGCTACAAGGTGCCGCGTGCTGTGGTGTTTGGTGAGCTGCCCAAGACCAGTACCGGCAAGATCCAGAAGTTCGAGCTGCGCAAGCAGGCGGGGTCGGCGTCGGCGATTGCCTCTTGAGCGATCAGGGCCGCATAGTTTGACCGACTCAGATCGGACCGGCCGGATCCGTTGACGAAGACAGTGCCAGCAGGATCTCCTGCGCGCACTGTCTGAGTCTGCCCAGCGCGCGCTGGTTCTCGATCATTTCAAAGCGCTGCAGCGACATGACAAAGCCCAGCGACGCCAGCACGTTGTTCTCGCTGTCGAAAATCGGAATCGCAAAGCCCGCGTTCTGAGTGTCGAGCGCACCCACGCTGGTCGCAAAACCGGCCTTGCGGATGTCTTTGAGCTGCGTGTTCAGCACCTCAAAATCTTCGGCTCCGGGCGTGTCGCGGGCCTCCTCAGCATTGGCCGCGTGCAGCTTGCGCAGCGCCGGTTTGCCAAGTGCCGAGAGCAGGGCCAGCGACATGGCGCCGCGAAACGTCGGCATGCGCCGGCCGCGGCCATAGCTGGCGCGCATTTCCGGTTGGCTCGACTCGTAGTGGATCGTCAGCAGGTGATGGCTGCTGAGCGCAATCAGCGCCACATCGCACTCGCTTTGCTGGGCCAGATCGCGCATGGGTCGACTCGCCGCCTGCAGCAAGGGGTCGCCCACGCGCAGCTGGTAGTCGAGCTCGATGATCTTGTTGCCCAGCACATATTGACCGGCCGCCGCGCCGCGCAGCAAGCCCGCGTCACCCAGTTCGCGCAGATAGCGGTAGGCGGTCGGCACCGAGCAATCGAGTCGGGTGGCGATCGATTCGGCACTCCAGATGGGCGTGTCGTTGGTGAACAGATCCAAGACCGCCAACATGCGCGAGAGACTGGAAGACATGGCTTCGGGGGCTGAGTGTTGAGTGGAGACGATTGGAGAAGGGATGGGCGATTGTCTACTGAATCAGACGACCGCCGTCGATCACCAGATCGGCCCCGGTGATCATGCGTGCGTCATCCGATGCGAGAAATGCAATGGAGGCGGCCACGTCGTCGGGCGTGACGATGTCGCCCATCGGGTTCATCGCGCGCACGGCCTGCTTGGCGGCTTCGTGGTTTCCGTATTGTGTGATCAGCTTGTTTTCTACCAAGGGCGTCCAGACATTGCCCGGATGCACGGCGTTCACCCGCACCTTGTAGCCGTGGCGCGCGGCGCTGAGTGCGGCCTGCTTGGTCATGTTGGTGACGGCGGCCTTGCTCGCGCCATAGGCACCCGCATCCTTGGAGCCCACGCGGCTTGCGACCGATCCCAGGTTGACGATGCTGCCGCCGTGCGCGCTCGCCTTCATGACGCGGATAGCGGCTTGCAGACCCAGGAAAACGCCATCCACGTTGATCGAGAAAACGCGCTGCCATTCATCGAGCGGAATCTCATCGAAGGGCAGGGCCGCGCGCATCACCACGCCGGCGTTGTTCACCAGCACATCCAGTGCGCCGTGGCGCTGCACCACGTCGGCGAGCGCGGCCTGCCAGCTTGCTTCGTTGGCCACGTCGAGTTGCACCACCTGCGGGTGCGGCAGATCGCCGAAGTAGGCGGCAAATTCTTCTGCCTGCGGTGTGGCGAGATCGCCGAGCACCACGTTGGCCCCTTCGCTGATCAGGCGCTTGGCAATCGCCATGCCCATGCCGCCGAGGCCGCCCGAGATGAGGACGGTTTTGGATTCGAAACGTTTCATATAGCTTGTCCAGAAAGGATGTGGATGCGTCACTCGGCCTGCATGCCGGCGTCTTGCATGATCTTGGTCCAGTAGGTGACTTCGGAGTCCATGTATTGACCGAATTGTGCCGGTGTATTGGTGACGATCTGCATGCCTTGCGAGGTGAATTTCTTGGAGATCACCGGGTCGTGCATGGCCGCGTCGATCACGTCGTGCAGCTTGTTGACCACCGCCTCGGGCGTGCCGCGCTTCACGGCCACGCCCCACCAGAATGTAGGCACGATGGAGCCGTAGCCCAGCTCCTTGAGCGTGGGCACATCGGGCAGCAGCGGCGAGCGCTTGTCCGAGCCGATGGCCAGTGCACGAATCTTCTGGCTCAGCACCAGAGGGCCGCTGGTGGGAATGGCGTCGTACATGAAATCGACCTGCCCGCTGATCACATCGGAGAGACCCGGCATCGAACCGCGATAGGCCGCGTGGGTCATGGGCGAGTGGATGTTGTTGGACAGCAGCGTGCCAAACAGATGGCCACCCGTGCCCACACCCTGCGACGCGTAGCTCAGCGCATTGGGCTTGGCCTTGGCGGACTTGACCAGGTCTTCAAAGGTCTTGAATGGGCTCTTGTTGGGCACCACCACCAGCGCCGGAGCGACCACCAGCTCAGTCACCGCCTGCAGATCCTTGCGCGGGTCGTAGCTGAGTTTGGCGAACAGGCCCACGTTGGTGGCGAGCGAGGGCACGTCGCCGATGAACACCGTGTGGCCATCGGCCGGAGCGCTCTTGAGAAAGTTCATGGCGATCTGCGCCGCGCCGCCTGGGCGGTTTTCCACAATCACGGATTGCTTGAGCGCGGTGGCCATGTAGGCGCTCAGTTCACGCGCCAGCTGATCGGTCAGACCACCCGCCGCATAAGGAACGACGAGCGTGATGGGCTTGTTGCCGGCAGCATTCGGATTCAGTTGCGCGTAGCTGGCCAATGCGGACGTCATCGCGATGGCGGCGACGCCCAGTTGAAGCGCCTTGCGGCGGCTACTCAGGCGGGTGGTGGTTGGCATGTTGTTTGTCTCCTGGAGTATTTGACGCAAAGATCAGGCGTTGATGACTTCGTCGCGAATGCCGTTGCGCAGAATGCCGACGGCATCCACTTCGATTTCCACCACGTCGCCGGGCTTCATGAACACTTGCGGCTCGCGCTTGTTGCCCACGCCGCCGGGCGTGCCGGTGACGATCACGTCGCCCGGTTGCAGGGGAATGAAGGTCGAGATGTAGGCGATCTGGCGCGGAATGCTGTGCAGCATCATGTCGGTGGTGGCCTCTTGCATCACCTGACCGTTCAGGCGCGTGGTGAGGCGCATGTTCTGGTTGGGGGCAATTTCGTCGGAGGTGACCATCCACGGGCCAAAGCCGCCGGTGCGCCAGAAGTTCTTGCCCGGAGCCCATTGCGATGTAGCCACTTGCCAATCGCGAATGCTGCCGTCGTTGTAGCAGGCATAACCGGCAATGTGGTCCCACGAGTCTGCCTCGCTGATGCGGCGGCCGCCCTTGCCGATGACGATGGCGATCTCTCCCTCGTAATCCAGACGATGCGATTCCGGTGGACGCACGATGTCCTGGTTGTGTGCCACTTGCGAATCGTTGACGCGGATGAAGATCACCGGGCTCTCGGTGACCTGCTTGCCGGTTTCGCGCACATGCTCGCCGTAGTTCAGACCGATGCAGAAAATCTGGCCGGGGTTGGGGATCACGGGGAGCAGGTTCAGGTCGTCCAGGGCCAGAAACGCGGTGGCCTTGGCGGCCGCTTGCGATGCTTCGGCAACAAGGTTCTGCGCGATCAGCGCTTTCAGATCGGCGGCGCGGGCACCGAAGAGGGGCGTGAGATCGACGACCTTGTCGGTACCGACCACGGCACCGTAGCTGGGTACGCCGTTGAGTTCAAAGCTGATGAGTTTCATGAGGGTCTCGCTGAAATATGTGGGGGGAAGAAAGGAAGGGTGTTCGTTGGCGGGGCTCACCAGAGTCGCTTGCCAACTTCAGAGGGGGCAATGCCTTGATCGCGTGCCATAAGCTCCTGCATCTGCACGCGTCGCTCGCTGCGCGGCATGAAGCGTGGGCTGTTGCGG
>CALMCS010000533.1 GCA_937862875.1 uncultured Comamonadaceae bacterium | reverse complement strand
CTTCCTGCTTCCTATCTTCCAGCAGGATATAGCCCTCGCATCCAGGCTCGGCCCTGAATTGGGCCACGGCGGGCTCCAATAGGCTGCGGAGTTCCGTTGCTTTGGAAGGCTTGGCCACCAAGGTGGCAATGATTTGAAGTGTGGTGGTCATGGAAAGCACTTTGCACTGGAGTCGGCATCGTGCTTGCAAGCTGAACGACCGCCCGCGTGTCAGAAAGCAGGAGGTGGCTGAGGGCAGTCCCCCAACAAGTCGTTCAAACCTGGCCACAAAAAAACGGGCCATCAGCCCGTTTTTTTCTGTTCTCACTGGTCATGGAGACCACGTCAGCTTAACTACCGGTCAGTAACCGGACTCCTGAACATAGCGTTTGTTGGCCCGTTCCCAAGCGGCGCGCACGGCGGGCTCCGCGTCGTTCCACTTCATACGGCTTTGTGCATGTTCGGCATCCCAGCGACGAGCCCAGTCTGCGCGCGCGGTGTCCCAATCAGTCACGCCATTGATACGGCTCTCATATCCAGCGCGGTAGGCTGGGGCGTAATCGTCATAGGTATAGGCGTTGGAATAGTAGGGCTCGCGCACGTAGGTGGTGCGCCAGAATTGATCCTCTTCGGTAGGGTTCACCACTTCGGCCACGCCCTTGCCAGCCAAGCCGCCCGCCACCGCACCCACTACGGCGCCGACAACCGCACCTACCGGGCCGCCCATTGCGCCGAATACGGCACCCGACGCTGCGCCGCCTGCTGCACCGATTCCCGTTCCGATGGGATGGGCGCCTGTGGCACCGCTGATCGGGTCCAGATTGGGGTTGCCGTTGGTGGTCTCCACATAGGTGGTGCGAGACAGGTCCTCGTTTGCCACGTTGCGTGAAAAGTCGTAGCTGCTCCAATCCTCTGTCGGATATTCAAACTGCGGAAGATTCTTGAGACTGTCTTCGGACGCACCCGGCAAGATCAAATCGACTCCACGCAGCTGGAAACCGCGTACAGGTACCGCGACCTCGCGTTTTCCCATGCCCAGAAAGCCACCCACGCCCACAATCGCGAACATCAAATTGTTGGCACCACCCACGATCAGATCTTCGACCGTGCCGATGTTGTCGCCTCGTTCGTTCAAGACGTCTTGCCCCAGAAGATTGCGCTTGACGCTCCAACCTGTGGCCAAGACGCGCGCATCGTCCGGTGTTGCGAAGAACGGAGAATGGATGGTCACTTTTGCTTCGTTGCTCATGTCGACTCCTTAAGCTAAGCAGGATCCTATTGCTCGATCGAGCATTCGGACATGTAGCCACCTTAAACCTGGTTGTCTTGGCATCGCGTAGGTCCAGGCCGATGTTGCCAGTGGTCCCATACTTGTCACTCCTGTAGTCGCTCCAAGCTCACGTTCCGATACATGCATGGACATCATGTCGCATGCTGCGTGCCGTTTCCTTCGGGATCTTGCGCCATTCACTGACACCTCAAAAACACGCGTCGATCCCATACTGAAGAACGCGCCTGGGTTCTTCATCAAGGCCGTCCAGAATGCGCACGACAACATGGTGTTCCTCTCCGGCGTTCTGGCAGACCCCCATACATTCATGATCCGACTGAATTTTCAGGTGGCGTTGTCATACACGGTGCTTGAGCCGGGCGCCGATTTTTTCTTTCAAATCCACGCCGCCCAAACCGCGCACCAAGTCGTGGTGAGTGAGCATCTGGACATCAGCCAAGCCAATGCCATCTGGCAGGTACTGCCCTCTCCCACGGCGGGGCAACGCTGTCTTCAAGTCACCGCAATGCCTGGACCACTGCAGGTGCGCTACGACGCGACCGTCGACATAGACCACTGCAAAGAAACACCGTCTCTCATTCCCGAGATGCCGGTCCGTCTATTGCCCATGGATGTTCTGGCATACATCTATCCGAGCCGCTACTGCCAGTCCGAGCGCCTGGCCCATTTCGCTACGAGCCAAGTTGGCTAGCTGCCCCATGGATACTCCAGAGCGCAGGCCATTTGCGATTGGGTACGGCAAAACATCGTCTTTCGCTCCAACAGTTCCAACTCCACGACTGCCGCAGTAGACACCCTCATCGAGCGGGTCGGCGTCTGCCGCGACTTCGCACATCTGATGATCGCTTTGTGCAGAGCCATCAACCTGCCTGCGCGCTTTGTCACGGGCACGGACTATGGTGCGGATCCCAATTTGGGCCCGCCCGACTTTCACGCCTATGTGGAGGTCTATCTGGGCTCGCGCTGGTATCTGTTCGATCCCTCGGGTACGGCCATTCCGATGGGCATGATGCGCATTGCGACGGGTCGCGATGCTGCCGATGTCGCGTTTGCCACCATCTTTGGAGGCGTCATCTCCGAACAGCCACTCATCCATGCGGTGGCCGAGGTCGACGCTGCCAACGGCCACGAATTGCCCGAACACACGACACTGGCGCTTTCAACCGATACGCCCTGCGACTCTCGGCCGGTCTAGGGCTCGAAGCGGGTGACTCTGTCTCTATCTCTGTCGCTACACCGACATTGCTCGCCAGAATCTGCGTTTCGGGATGGCGAGT
>CALMCS010000532.1 GCA_937862875.1 uncultured Comamonadaceae bacterium | reverse complement strand
CAAAGTGCGTTGAAGGTGTCGGCATTCATGGTGGTTCGACGGACGTCAGTAAGTGTTGACTTTGTTAAGGATGTCCGAGGCGAAGGGGTGGGTTGCCAGCAGGTTGACGATGCGTTTGCCAGCGCCACCCTCGCCGTAGACATTGGTGCGCGAGTACGGGCCGTGTGAGAGCTGAACCCGTAGCGCGGATTCAATGGCAGCCTGCTTCGGCTCGCAATCGCGCGTGTTTGCATTGCGTTGACGGGCATTCTGTCGACTGCCAACGTTCACCACCGGCGTGCCAAAACTGGCTGCCTCGATGATGCCCGAGGATGAGTTGCCCGCCAGAACGTCCGCATGGCGCAGGGCAGCCGAGTAGTGGGTGCGCGGCAGATGGCGAATTCGGTGCACGCTGGCGCCCGTCAGGGCTTGCAAAATGCCGCCGCCACCAGCGTCGGCGTTGGGGTCGAGCCAGACCACCTGGCGGCCACTGGCGATGACGACGCGTTCCAGCGCCTGGCGCAGGGCCAGGGTCTGCGAGCAGGCGTCGTTCGCTTCTTGCACCACCGGGTGGAACAAAACCAGGGCGTAACGGTCCTGGGTGTTCAGGCAAAGGGTGCGAAGCGTGGCCTCGCGCGAGAGGTCCGCCTCTGACTCGATGCCGTCGAGGCTGGGGGCGCCCGTGACCCACACCCGCTCGGGGCGTTCGCCCATGTGGATCAGGCGCTCCCGGGATTCTTCCGTTGCCACGAAATGCCAGTGACTGAGCTTGCTGATCGCGTGGCGCACGGGTTCGTCCACCGTGCCGGATCGCTCCCCGCCATGCAGATGGGCAATTGGGATGCCGCTATGGAGAGCCGCAATGGCGCCAGCGAGCATCTCACCGCGATCGCCGAGCAGCAGCACTATGTCCGGGGCATGCCTGCGCATCGTGTCGGTTAGTCCGATCACCGTGTACCCGATGGCATGGGCCATTGCGTCCGCGCTCCGCTCATCGACCCCTGTGGGAATTCGAGCGACGATGGGAAGGCCTGCCGCTTCGATCTCGCCCACAGTCAATCCGTAGGCCTCGCTCAAGTGCATTCCAGTCACCGCTACTTGTAGCGACAGCGCGGGGTGCGCCGCGATGCGCGCCAGCGTTGATGCCATCAGGCCATAGTCGGCCCGTGTTCCCGTCACGTACAAAACCTTGCGCATGGCTTATACAGCCTCCAGAAGGTTCCAGGTGAGGGTTGTGTCGGCGGCGACGGCCTCTGCCAAGCGCCTGCCAGGCAGTGTGTCAAGGTGTTCAGGCTCGATACCGGTGCCGGGGCGACGCAGAATCAGATCGGCTGCCTTGAGCACATGGCCACGGGGGCGCGACACCGCTAGCACCACGCTTCGGCGCGCCACATCGCGGGTGTTTGATTCGACCGAGGAGGGCTGCTTGATGCCGTTGCCGCGCATCGCCTCCACAAGACGGATGCCGCGCACCATGGCAGCGAACTCCTGCGGGGCGGCAGAGGCCCGATGGTCGGGGCCAGGCATGCCTTTGTCGAGGGTCAGGTGTTTCTCGATCACCGCTGCACCCAAAGCGACCGCAGCCAATGCCGCTTCCACCCCCCCACTGTGGTCCGAATAGCCCACGGGCAGACCAGTGGCCAGCGCCATGGTCTGGATCGCGAGCAGATTTAGTGAGTCGGGGGGGGCCGGGTAGGCGGAGGTGCAATGCAGCAGGTGCAGGTTGCCGGCGTCGGGCGCCGGATGACCGGCTGCCACGCGGGCATCGTGCACCCACCGTACCGCCCGCTGGACTTCCTCCAGATACGCCATGCCTGAGGACATCAGCAGCGGCAAGCCG
>CALMCS010000531.1 GCA_937862875.1 uncultured Comamonadaceae bacterium | reverse complement strand
ACAGTACTCCGGTACGGCAAGGCATCGCAACAACGCATAGCGCCCTATATCGTCACCTCAATACGAAGACTGCCAAACGAAAAGCGAGCAGTAAGTTCGTCACCGAGCCAGTTAAAAACCCAGCTAGGAATTGAGAAGAAGAGAAATTAGGTGTCTGCAAATGCCGCCGAGCCGTCATCCTGAACCGGGGGTTCAGGTGGGCAAGAGCAACCTGACGTTGGGTTCATCTGACGCGAGACGATCACGCTCATCAAGTGATGTATCAAGCCCGTGCTCAGGGAGCATTGGTTCAAGGAAATATAAAGCCCGACAGCACCGCAGACGACGCTATTGTAAATCTCCTCAGGGGCATCCTTTCCCGCATTGAGGATATTTACTCAATTTACCGAACTCCCACCGACCTCCAGGACGGGTCAGACCAGTTCAGGTCAGGAGGACGTTCAGCTCAGAAAAGCCGACCGTCGTCACCCAGCGTCTCATCCAGACGCTTGATCAGGCTTTGCAGGCGCGCTTCATCATCCTCATTGGTGACGAAGGACTCGCCGCCGCTGGCGGGCGCCTCAATGGCGACGGGCACAGGAGCCGGGGTGTCCGCAATCTGCTGAGCCAGCGCTGCCGCATGGGCCTGCGCCGCCAGAGCCGCCGTTTCGTGATCCGAAATCTCGAACGCCATGTTGAGCGCGGCCAGCACGGCGATGCGCTCGCGGGCGCGGACCTTGCCGGCGTCGCGGATGCGGTTCATCGCCGAATCGACGCGTTCGACAGCTTCCAGCATGCGCGATTCATGCCCTTCGGGGCAGCCCAGCACATAGCTCTGCTGCATGATCTGGACATCTATCTGCTTCATGACGCGTCGTCTTTCGAGTCAAGATTGTCTGGAAGCCGCTCCAGCAGCGAATCCATGCGGACACGCACCGTATGAAGGCGGGATTTGAGAGAGTCGCGTTCCTGCGTCAAGGTCAGAACCTGCTGGGACAGCAGCGCGTTGGTGCGCTGCATTTCTGCATAGCGAACCAACAGTCGTTCGACGCGCTCGGCGATCTGGTCTAGGGATGATGGTGGGGCCATATGGCAGGCATTGTACGGATAGGCGCACAAACAATCGTAAAATTGCGTGGTTGGTGCTCGCGACGTGGTTCACACGCCGCAGTTCAACGGGAAGCAGGGAGGAGCCTCCGCCATGGAAAGCCCCGAACCTGCGCTGCCCCCGCAACGGTCAGCGGACGAGTCTTGAAGAAGAATGGGTCGCACACTGTCATCGTTTCTTGCTGGATGGAGTCTTGCCAGCGAAGACGAATGACGACATGTGCTTGATTTTTCTGCAGATTCCCTCTTCACCACGATAGCCACTGCATGCCTTGAACAAGCGCGCGGGAAGGCGGATGGAGAGAGTGCCGCTAGCCCGGATACCGGCCAACACGGTGGTTTTGAGTGCATGTGCGTTCGATGGATGAACTTTCAAAGTGATCGATCGGCCGGTTTTGTCGTGCGCCCAAGACTGTGATGCCAATGTGCCGACGGGGAGGTCGGTCGCGGCGACTTTCTCTATTCCCGTCCACGATGACAACTCGATCTGTTGTATTGGCCCGCGTTGCGGTGCTGCCCCTGGCGCTATGCGCTGTTTTCCCTTCGTTCGCACAAACCTTGATGGCACAAGCCGCGACAGCCTCGGAGCTGCGCGAAACCGTTGTGACCGCTACCCGGGTGGAACAACCCCTGTCGGATCTGGTGGCCGACGTGTCGATCATTGACTCCGAGACCATTCAGCGCAGCGGTGCGGTAGGTGTTGCGGACATTCTGGCGCGCGTCCCCGGCATTCAAATCACCCGCAACGGCGGCCCGGGCAGCAACGCCAGCGTCTATGTGCGCGGCGGCGAAACCCGTTTCACGGCGGTCTATATCGACGGTGTTCGCGTCGATTCGCAATCCACCGGCGGCGCGACCTGGGAGCAGATTCCTCTGTCGCAGATCGATCGCATCGAAGTGCTGCGCGGCCCTGCTGCGGCCGTGTATGGCTCGGACGCGGTCTCCGGCGTGATCCAGCTGTTCACCAAGAAGGGTGACGGCAACAAGCCAGCTCCCTATGTGGGCGTGGGCTTTGGCAACCGCGGCACCTACACCGCAGAAGCCGGTGTGAGCGGCGCGGCCGGGGCGTTTGATTACTCGGTGGGCATGTCGCATGAGCGCAGCGACGGTTTCAACGCGCGCCCGATCCCCACGGCCAATCCGGACGATGATGGCTACCGCCGCAACTCCGCCAACGCCCGTCTGGGCTGGGCGATTGCACCGGGTCAGCGCCTGCAAGGCACTTTCCTGGCCAGCAACCTGAATTCACAGTACGACTCCGACAAGGTCAAGGATGACCACAGTCACCACCAACTGCGCACCGTCGGACTGGCTTGGGATTCGAAGTGGAATGACATCTACAGCACCCGCGTGGAAGTGAATCAGTCGAATTCGAAGTACAGCACGACTCCGAATTTCTACATGACCGAGACCACGCTGCGCAATTACCGTTTTCAGAACGAGCTGCATTTCGGCATTCACCGCCTGACCGCATCGCTCGAGCGCCGCGAGGACGAGTTGAACAACCCCGCGACCTTCGTTGGCGGGACCGATTTCAAACGCGATCGTTCGCAAAACGCTCTGGCGCTCGGCTATGCGCTGAACACCGGCCCGCACACCCTGCAGGCCAATCTGCGCCGCGACAAGGACAGCGAATTCGGTGGCAAGAGCACCGGCAGCCTGTCCTACGGCTACGCGCTGACCAAGGAATGGCGAGTGACGGCATCGGGCGGAACCTCGTTCCGTGCGCCTACGCTGTACCAACGTTTCAGCGAATACGGCGACGCAACGCTGAAGCCTGAAACCGGCCGCAACCTGGAAGTCGGCACGCGTTGGACGCAAGGCTCCAGCAGCGCCGGCGTGGTCGCGTACCGCAATCGCGTGCGCAACCTGATCGTCTATGGTGCCCCGGGAACCTGCCCATCCAGCTACGGTTGCTACCAAAGCGTGGGCCGCGCCGAATACGAAGGCGTGACCCTGACCGCCGCGCACAAGCTGGGCCCCGTCTCGCTCAATGGCTCGCTCGACTTCCAGAACCCACACGATCTGGATACCGGTCGCCAATTGGCACGCCGCTCCAAGCGCTACGCCAACCTGAGCGCCGACACCATGATCTCCAACTGGACCGTGGGTGCTGAAATGAACGCCGCATCGCGTCGCAACGACAGCGCTTCCAACAAGATCGTGCTGGGTGGCTACACCGTGTTCAATCTGTACGCCAGTACCAAGATTGCCCGCGACTACACCGTGCTCGCCCGCATCAACAACATCGCGGACAAGGACTACCAACTGGCCAACACCTACTCCACCGGCGGACGAAGCCTGTACGTCGGCCTGAAGTGGGCTCCGCAATAAACTA
>CALMCS010000530.1 GCA_937862875.1 uncultured Comamonadaceae bacterium | reverse complement strand
CCCAGCGAAACACCTACGACTCGTCATTGGCCGCAGACTACCGCGCTTCAGGCTTGACGCTTCAAACCAACTGACCACGAAGCACGTTGGTTCAGCGTCTCCACGTCAAATCCAGCCATCTGCTTGTAAGCTTGCTCCACGGATTTCAACTCCTCCATTGCGGCGTCATGCGAGTTGGCACGGGCCAGTGCTGCCACCTTGGACATCACATCTCCCGCTTGGCGTCGGTTCGCCAACTGAACTTTCGCTACGGTTTCCCTGCGGGCGTTTTCGTAGCGTCGCAAAGCGTCCACTACGTTTGCGTCCTGTGAGAGTTCGTATGCCAGCACTCGCGCATCGAGGATCGCTTGCGAGGCGCCGTTGGATCCGAACGGGTACATGGCATGTGCCGCGTCACCCAACAAGGTCGCGCGGCCAAAACTCCATTGCGGCAAAGGATCGATGTCGGCCATCGGGTACTCGTATACCGTTTCGGTAGACCGAATGAGTTCAGGGATGTCCAACCAGTCGAATTTCCAGCCCGCGACCTGCTCGGCAATCGCTGCGACATCCACCGGCCGATTCCAGTTTCCCAGGTCTCCCGTCGCAACACCTTCCGGCATGGGACGCACCATGAGCCAATTGAGCGTGTCCTTGTCCAGCGGATAGACGACCACTCGCTGCGCTTCATCCCCGGCAATGACCATGGTGCTACCACCCAGAAAGGAAGCAGAACGGGCAGCGCCGCGGTACATGACCCAGCCGTTGGAGGCGAGCGGCACTTCTGCGCCCAATAGCGAGGTGCGTACTGCCGAGCGAATGCCATCGGCACCGATCAGCAGATCTGCGGACAGGTGCTCGATGTGATCGGTCGCCACATCAAGCACCGCAATCTCCACTTGTCGATCGTTGCGCTGCTCCACCCGGACAACCCGTTTGCCTGTGTGTACAGCATCCGACCCCAAGCGGGCACGCACCGCTTCCAGCAAGATGTGCTGCAAACGGCCACGATGCACTGAGTATTGAGGCCAGCGGTACCCTGCCCCCAGTCCACGGGGT
>CALMCS010000529.1 GCA_937862875.1 uncultured Comamonadaceae bacterium | reverse complement strand
TGCCGATTGCCGCTGAACAGGAAACCATCGCCGGTTGCGGACGCGGGAGACGTTGCGGATGCGGGCGCCGGCGCGGGTGCGCGAGGATTGGGCGCTAGGTCTTTCAGCGCGCTGTCGAACAGATCGGCGAGGGCGACGGGGCCTTGGCGTGGTGCTCCTGGTGCAGCGTCGTCCATGGCCATGGTTCAACCCAATCCCTGATCGATCCAGTTCTTGATCGCCGCCCAGACCACCGACAGCGGCAGTTCCATGCCTTCGGCGAGGTCCATTGCCGCGTCAAGAACCGAGGTCTCATCCTCCAGCTCGACATTCCTGCTGCTGGTCACAGCCTTCCAGCGCCGCCACAGCTCCGTGTCCTGCTCCTCGTCCAGAACCGGATGGCGCCCCTTGCGTTTGGGCAGGCTCAGAACTTCCCGCCGTAGCGCGACTTCCTGATGCGTCAGCCCGTAGAAGCGGCTCACCATTTCCGTGCTGGCGCCAAGGCGCAGCATGCGATCGACGGTGGCGATCTCCTCCTCCACGTCCTGTGCCTGCTTGAGCAATCGCCGGAGCACTTCCCGGTTCACGGAGACTGAGCACCACGAGACGCTGGCATTGGCCAGCACGCTGATCAGCGCCGGATGCTTGAGCGCATCCAAATCTTCCTCGCCGAAGCCCATCGCCTTGCAGCGACGCAGCTGCCCGTTGCGCAGGTCGTAGAGCGCCTGCGCAATGACGGCGTGGTTGAGTGGGTTCGGTACGGACATGCGGGGCTCCCTCGCTCAGGTCCCAGAACCGACAGCGCTGGCTTCCAGATCCAGCAGGCGCCGGGCCAGCCGCAGCAGACGAAACAGCTTGACCAGCGCGGTGTCGCTCAATCGCCGGGCCCCGCCGTCACGACGTTGACCCTGGCCGTGCAACAGCGCTGGCAGGTCTGTGATGAGTTGCCCGCTGTCCAAGCCGACGCCGGCTGGCTGCTGACCGGCCAGGGAAACCAGTAGTGCGAGCACGGCGCGTGCGAGCGGCGACGAAGCCTGGGCTGGGGCACGACACGTGAACCCGATGCCATCAGAACGATCCTCGACACACGCGTCCAGGTCGGCCTCGCCCGCGATCTCGCGCGCGAACTGCGCGATGTGGATGCGCAGGCGGTCGGGTGTGTCGAGGCCAGGGTCGATATACCAGATGTCCGAGATGGGATAGAGGCCACCGGCCTGCACGGGAATCGACTGCAAGACGTTGGCCGAGAAGTCGGGCGGCAGCGCATCGCCCAACTGGTCGGCGACCATGCGCTGGATGGCCTGGAGTCGCTCCGTCGTGGGTGCCGGGGAGATGATGTGCTCGGCAAGCAGATCGCCAGGCGGTGCCCCAGAGCTGGCCGTGGATGCCTCGCCTGGGGCCGCATCGTCCTGGGGCCTTGTCGGCGCGGCCGCGGAATGGCCTGCGGGAGGTGCTGGTGTAGCGGGAGACGGTGCCGATTCGATCGGCGGCCGTGCGGTGGCCCCAGGCTCAGGCAATGCCGGCGGCGCCGAAGGCGGGGTTGGGTCGCTGACCAGGGCGCGATGACGGCTCTCGGATTCGGTCAGGTCCAAGGCGAGCACGTCGTAGTCAATGTCCAGCAACTCGGACATCTGACCGATCAACTCGTCCTGCACACGCTGTGGCGAGAACTCGTCGGCCTGGGCGTCGAACTGCGACAGCACCTCTAAAAAGAAGCTATCGAAGTCCAGCGGCAAGGAGCAGCCTTTGGCGTAGTGCTCCCACGTGCGCTCGCTGGCCTTGCGCATGACCGACAGTCGCTCAACCTGGTGGCGACCGAGGCCCCCATACAGGACGGTCGGGATCGCGGGCAGCAGGTAGCGTACCGCATCGGCCATGCGGCTGATGTGCGACTGCTGGACGGGGAAACCGTCCGCGGCCAGGCGTCGGGCCAGCTCGGACTGGCTCAGGGTGGCGCTGGTTTCTTCTTCATAGAACTCGCGTGCCTTCTCGACGCCCAGGGCGCGCTCGATGAACGTCAGGCCGCCGCGCAGCTCGTTCTCGGCGAGGTGTCCGGTCAGCGCGACAATCTCCCCGCGTGCAGGCCAAGGTCGGAACAGGCACGATATGCGGAAAAAGCGCTCGTCTTTCGTCTCTGCCCAGAGTTCACGCAGGATCGCCAGCCGCGTGTTGCCACCGTTGCGGATGACGTAGTGGCCTTCACCGGGCCGCCGCGTGATGGCCGGCGCCGCGTCGAGGCCGCGCTCGCGGATGGACGCCTTGATTTCCTCGTAGACCGGATTGCGCTTCTTGCGCGGGTCGTGGTCATACGGGCGCAACTGGTCCAAGGTCACGACCATGGGTGTGTCGGCGATCGGGTCACTCAGGGCCACGGCCGATGGGCCGTTGCGCTCGAACCCGGCAGCGAGCAGCTTGCCGGCCATGTCCTGGGAGGTCATCTCAGTCATTGCCGTTTCCCTGCGCTTGGGACTGAGCCTTGCTGCGCTCGGCACGGCAGATCTGCGCACGGGCGTTGAGGGCCGCCCGGTGGTCGCTTGCTGTCGAACTGGTGTAGATCGCGGCGCAGCCTGCCTTGGTGAATTTGAGGTGACCGCCCGGCGTGCGCTTGACGTGCCAGCCTTCGCCCACCGCAAACTCGATCAGGGCGCGCAGTCGCTTGTGGCCACGGGCCAGTTCATGTGCGTTCGCCATGGGGCCTCCTGGTTTCAAGAGGACGTTGTGGACGGCCGGACACGCAGGCAAATCTGTCTTGCCACTGCGGGAACAATTCGCTGGCGAGCGCGCGGACCGTGTCAATCGCGGCAGGTGCAACTCTGCCGGGTGGCTGGCGATGCTCGACTCGATGCACCGGCAGGCCACGAGTTGCGGCGCGCGGATAGGCCTCGATCGCCGGCACGTCTGTGCCCAGCACGCGAATGCCGGCATGGTCCTGGAACAGGTCGCGCAGAGCCTTCTGGATCAGCCGAGCGTTGGCGGATACGGGATGGACGCGATTGATGAGCAGGTGCAAAGGCGGGGGCTCGATGCCCAGATGCCGGTACGGCGCGATGTCCTCCAGCAACTGCATGGTGCCGCGCCGCAGTTCGCGGGCCGCAAGGATTTCCGGGGTCACGGGCGACAGCGCCAGGCTGGAGGCGAGCACCGCCATCTCCAGCAGCACCGAGCGCGCGCCCTGGGTGTCGATCAGCACCA
>CALMCS010000528.1 GCA_937862875.1 uncultured Comamonadaceae bacterium | reverse complement strand
CCTGGCCAGCTCGACCCAACGGGAAGCGCTCGCCGTCCTGGCTCGGCGTCTGCAAGCAGATCTTCTGGAATTCAGGCAACTGCAGTCCGCCCTGCGCCAACGGCCCCCCAATTGATCGCGCCAATGTCCCCAGTCGAAAGGCTCGCCAAATGCACCTTGACCATCTGCCGATCGGCAGCGATCCACCGAATGAAGTGAATGCCGTCATCGAGGTGCCGGTTGGCGGCGAGCCGATCAAGTACGAGACGGACAAGGCAGCGGGCATGCTCGTCGTCGATCGTTTTCTTTACACGCCGATGCGCTACCCCGGCAACTACGGCTTCATCCCGCACACGCTTTCCGACGATGGCGACCCCTGCGATGTGCTCGTGGTGAACACCCGGCCGCTGTTGCCCGGCGGCGCCATTTCAGTACGTCCGGTCGGCGTGCTCAGAATGGTGGACGAAGGCGGAGGGGACGAGAAGATCGTCGCAGTTCCCGTCAGCCGGCTGACCCAGCGCTACACCCATGTGCACAACTACACCGATCTGCCCGAGATCTTGTGGCGGCAGATCGAGCACTTCTTTGCGCACTACAAGGACCTCGAACCGGGCAAATGGTCGAAAGTCGCCGGATGGGGGACGCGGCGGACGCCAAGGACATGATCGAACAAGCCATCGCCCGTGCATCGAGAGTCGAGCGCGTCAAGAAGCAACTGCGATGAGCCTGCTCCTTGCGGCTCGCCGGGGTCGTTTCATCAACCCGAGTTGACAGTCAACGCATTCACCAGGAGAAGAAAGATGGCCAAGAAGCCCAGTGCAAGCAACGAGTCCAGCGTCTATCGCATCACTGAAGTGATCGGCACCAGTCCCGAGTCCTGGGAAGTCGCGGCGCGCAATGCCGTGGAGGCGGCGTCCAAGACGCTGCGCGACCTTCGGGTGGCGGAGGTCGGCAAGCTGGACATGAAGGTCGAAGACGGCAAGGTGGTCGCGTACCGCGCCCGCGTGCAGTTGTCGTTCAAGTACGAAGGCTGAGCCCGCCGGGGAAAGCGCACGGGTGTCCGTCACGTAGTGCCCGCGCTCTAACTTTCGAGCAGCGCTAGGTTTCGAGATCTAGGGCCGATCGGAACAATGCAGTCCAGGCCCTCGCGTGCCGTCGGTTGCCGAGAACGCGGGCCTCGTTGAAACACACCTCGAAAGGAAATGAGCATGAGCACTTCGAACCTGTCAGCCGCCGCCAATGACACGCTGCAGTCCTGCAGCCAGACCGCCCAGGCCTTGATCGGCGTCTGCCGCAGCGGGGGCAACCGCGTCATCGGCCGCGTGGATGCCGGCTGGGACGGACTGGTCGCACGCCACGGTGCGCGCCTGAGCGATCAACTGCGTCACGATCTCGTCGCTGCGCAGCGTGAAGTCACCGGCCTGTATGCCAAGGGCATCGATGCGCTGACCACGTCGTCGACTCATGCCGTGCAGGCGGTCGTCAACACCGCCACCGCCAGCGTCAAGCGCCTGTCGGGTCGTGTGGCGTACCTGGAAGCCGCACTTGCTCCGTTGCCACTGGCCAGCGCGATCATCATCGTGCAGCCGATTGCGGTCGCCGGTCGCGACGTGGCCGGGTTCGTCGCCGAGCGCGCCGGGCGCGCTGCATCACGCCTCGAAGGCGAAGTCGTCGACGCGACGCCGGTCGCGGTGAAGCGCAAGCCCGCACGCCGCAAGGCCGGTGCTGGTCGCCGCGCCTGACGCAAACAGCAACGCGTCGACCGTGCAAAGCGCCATGGCAAAGCAGGAGCCACCCTCCTCCAAGCAGCGCCGGGGGGCGACGTCCTCACCCCGGCGATCACCGAAGCCGCAGGAACCGGCGCTCGACGGCGGCGCGCGGCGCGCACTCCAGGCGGCAGAGCACCTGCTCGACGCGCGCAAGTCCCTGCTGAACAAGGGCCTGCGCGCGCTGACCCCTCTGCCTGCCTTTGAGGACGTGCTCGACCAGCGCATAGCCGCCGCACTGCGACGTCTCGGGTACCCGGATCCAGCGGAAATCGCCCGGCTGCGCGAGCAGGTGACCGAGCTGCAGCAGCGGCTGGAAGCGCTCGGGCCGGTGCCCAAGGGGCGCGGCTGCCGCTGATTCGTGAGAACGCGCGACCGCATCCTGGAAGCGGCCCGAACCCTCTTTAATGACGAGGGTCTGGCCCAGGTATCGACCAATCGCATCGCCACCGAGCTGGACATCAGCCCGGGCAACCTCCACTACCACTTCAAGAAGAAGGAGGATCTGGTCGGCTGGCTGCTGCGCAGGCTGACCGAGTCGCTAAGGCCATTCGCAGATTCGCACGAGTCCGTCGAGGCCATCGAGGACCTGTGGATGACGATGCACCTCGCGCTCGAGGTGATCGATCAGTACCGCTTCATCCTGCGCGACGTCGACTTTCTCGTGCGGGAGTATCCGGCGCTCGTCGTTCCGCTGCGCGAACTCGTCGGCCGGCGCATTGCCGCCATGCGCGCCGTGCTCGAAAAGCTGCGCGGTCTGCAGGTCATCGACGCCACCGACGAGCAGTTGACGGCCCTGGTCCTCCAGGCCGTGCTCGCCAACACGGCATGGCATTCATTCGAGAACCTCCTGCCCGTCGGGGCCCGAGGATCTGTTTCTGGAACAAGGGCTGTGGCGTATCACCTGCTGGTGATGTTGTCGCCGTACGTCAACGAAGCGTCGAGGCCCTACCTCGACTATCTGCGCGGACGATACGCGACATGATGCGGAGCCGATGTGACTTCCGCAGGTTCTCTGTATCGGGCCCGTCCCCGCTGCGCGGGGACGGGCTGTCGTGCTTCGCATCGAGCCGCCAGCGAGTTCGCAGATTTGCTGTAGCACCGGACAGTGGTCCGGCGGGCGGCAGACGACCATTTGGGAGCGGGTAACCCGGTCGACCGAGAGCTAGCGCTCCGGCGGTCAGCTGAAACGCTCGCATGGGGCAGTGCTGCGGCGGGCCTCCGCCGTCAAGCGAACATCGTTGTCAAGCGACATTCAGAACTGACCGTCTTTCATGTCGCCCGACACATCGTCGACCGGGGGTTGGGCTAGGAGTGTGGGCGGCAGATTTCCGCCCAGCATGTGATTGAGGCCAACGGCCACCGAACGCGGCCGTTTTGGCCAGCGATGAGCGTCGCCGCGGTCCGCATCGACCTTCGGGGCTTCG
>CALMCS010000527.1 GCA_937862875.1 uncultured Comamonadaceae bacterium | reverse complement strand
CTATCTGCTGTGGCAAGCCCTGCTTTTGCTGTGGATGGGAGCGCAGGGCTTGGTGCTGCTGGGTGTCACGGGCAATTTTGCCGTCTCGATCGTATTGATGATGGCGTACTCGTGGGCCTTGCATCGCTGGTTGCTCCGCAGCGGCCGAAGCGATGTCTATGTGGTGCTGTTGCTCGGGCTGGTGTTGACCATGGTGATCGGCACGTTCACGCAGTTTGTGCAACTGCGAATCAGCCCGGGTGAGTTTTCGGTATTTCAGGGCATGAGCTACGCATCGTTCAACCGTGCCCGGCCCGACACTCTGCTGTACGCGGCACTGGCCGTGGCGGTCGTTTGCGTGATGGGTCGCAAGGCCTTCCCGGTGCTGGATGTGCTCGCGCTCGGGCGCGACCAGGCCATATCGCTGGGGGTGAATCACCCGCGTTACGTGCGACGGTATCTGGCGTTGATCGCGATTCTGGTGGGCATTTCCACCAGCCTCATCGGGCCCACCGCGTTCATGGGGATCTTCGTTGCGAACATCGCCTATGCGCTCGCGCCCAGCGCGCGCCACCGCGTCACCCTGCCACTCGCGTGCGCCATCGCCGTGGCCATCTTCCTGGTGGCGCAACTCCTGGTCGAGCATGTCTTCAACTACAAGACCACCGTCACCATCCTCGTCAATCTGGTGTGTGGCGCTTACTTTTTGGCGCTGACCGTGCGCGCCCGGGGCACTACATGATCGCCGTTAGAAATCTGCATAAATCCTACGGTGCCAAGAGCGTGCTCCAGAGCATCAGCACCGAGTTCCCGGCGCAACGCGTGACCTCGCTGATTGGCCCCAACGGCGCAGGCAAATCCACGCTGTTGATGCTGATGGCGCGCCTGCTTGCGCCAAGCGGCGGCGATCTGTTGCTGAAGGGCCGCAACGTGGCCGATATCCGCGTCGCCGACTACGCCCGGCAAGTGGCCACCTTGCGCCAATCGCCGGGTTTCAACCTGCGCTTGACGGTGGAAGAGATCGTCGCCTTCGGGCGTTTCCCGCACAGCCGGGGCGCGCTGAACGCCGACGACCGTCGCGCCATGGATGAAGCCATCGACTTTCTTCAGCTGCAGCCACTGCGCAACGCCTACATCGACGAGATCAGCGGCGGCCAGCGCCAGATGGCATTTCTGGCGATGACCATCGCCCAGCAAACCGACGTGCTGCTGCTCGATGAGCCGCTGAACAACCTCGACATGAAGCACGCCGTGCAGATCATGCGGGCGCTGCGCCGTTTGTGTGATGAACAGGGGCGCACCGTGATTCTGGTGATTCACGACATCAACTTTGCGGCGAACTACTCCGACCACATCGTCGCACTCAAGAACGGCGCGCTGCGCTTCAGCGGCCCCTGCGAAGAGATGGTGACCGAAGCGCGCCTGCGCGATCTGTACGACCTGGATTTTGAAATCGTGACCGGCACACGCGGTCGCCTCTGCAATTACTTCACTCCTCCCGAACTCAATTCATGACACTCCAACGTAGAAACCTCGTGCTGGCTGCATCGGCCGTCACCGCCCTGTCGGTATGGGCCTCCGGCGGTCTTTCATCCGCCCACGCGGCCACGTCCACGTCCACAGCCACGGCCCAGACCGTTGACTGGCCGATCACCATCAAGCACCAATTGGGCACCACGGTCATCAAGAAACGGCCCGAACGTGTGGCCGCACTCGAGATGAACGAGGCGGACTTCCTCGATCAGCTCGGCGTGCCGATTGCCGGCATGGTCAAAGACTACGTGCCGCATTTCCCCGCCAAGTACAAAAGCGACCCCAAGGTGCAGGACCTGGGTGCCATCGTTCAACCCAATATGGAGCGCGTGCATGCGCTCAGACCCGATCTCATCCTGATCACGTCGCTTCAGGCGAACCACTACCAAGAGCTTTCGGAAATTGCGCCGACGCTCCACTACGACGTGGATTTCAAGAACAGCCAGAAGGGTCACATCGAGGTCGTCAAAGACAATTTGCTGGCCCTGGGCCGCGTCTTCGGCAAGGAAACGCTGGCGCAGAACAAAGTCGCCGAGCTCGACGCCAAGGTCACGGAGGTGCGCCGCATCACCGAAGGCCGCAGCGAAAAAGCGCTGATCGTGCTCCACAACAACGGCGCTTTCAGCTCCTTTGGCCAGCAGTCGCGTTATGGCTTTGTGTTCAGTGCCCTGGGCGTGAAGCCCGCCAACGCTGCCGCGGAGGCCAGCCTGCACGGGCAGCCGATCTCGAGCGAATTCATCCAACAGGCCAATCCCGACATCCTCTACATCGTGGACCGCACGGCGGTGATGGAGCGCCGCCCGGTCATGACCGCAGACGCCATCGCCAACCCGCTGCTGCGCCAGACCAAAGCCTGGAAAAACGGGCATGTGGTCTTTGTCGATGCAGACGCCTGGTACATCACCGGCGCGAGCCCAACCTCTTTGAAGCTGCTGATCGACGACGTCATCAAAGGCTACAAGCGCTGATTTTTTCAACCCCTTGCCTCGTAGCCAGGTTCCTGAACCAAGCCAAACAAGAAGCCATCCACCACTGCAATCAGAACCTGTCATGAGCCCATATCCCAGCCAGCGCAACGCACCATCCCCCTTCCACCCGCCCTTCGCGCTCAAAGCCAGCGTTCGGGTGGCGCTGATGCTGGGCCTCGCCGCGCCCTTCTCGGCATTCGCCCAGTCCACCGAAGCATCCTCTTCCGCTGAAACCGCGACCTTGCCGCAAGTGACCGTGCAAGGGCAAAAAGGTGCTGCAAGCGCCCCCTATGCCGGCGGCCAGGTAACCACGGGCGGCCGCATGGGGTTCCTTGGCGACAAGGATTTCATGGATACCCCGTTCAGCACCATCACCTATACGGAAAAGTTCATCGAAGATCGCCAGGCGCAAAGCATCACCGACGTGATCTCCGCCACCGACCCCAC
>CALMCS010000526.1 GCA_937862875.1 uncultured Comamonadaceae bacterium | reverse complement strand
GACCCGCGCCGCCCAGCACCACGGTGGGGAGGGATTCGATCAGCGCCGCCATCTTTGGCAGCACGCCCAGCGTGATCAGGATGAAGCCACCCCCCACGCACACCCAGCGGCTCTTGACGCCGGTGACCGCCACCAGACCCACGTTCTGCGAGAAGCTGGTGTAGGGGAAGGTGTTGAAGATGCCGCCAATCAAGGTACCCAGACCGTCGGTGCGCAGACCGCGGGTGATGTCGTCCTGGCTGACAGGCTTCTCGGTCATGTCGCTGAGCGCGAGGAACATCCCCACGGACTCGATCATCACCACCACCATCACGAGGGACATGGTCAGAATCAGGATCGGATCAAACACGGGCGTGGCGATCTGGAACGGCAGGATGACGTCGAACCAGCTGGCCTTGCCGACCTTGCTGAAGTCCATCAGGCCCATCGCGGCGGTGATGATGCCGCCCACGAGGATGCCCATGAGCACGGAGATGTTGGCCAGAAAGCCCTTGCCGAAGCGTGCGATCAGCAGGATGGTCAGCAGCACGACGCCGGAGATGGCGACGCCGTTCAGGTCCGCGTACTTGGGGTTGGGGATGGTCGGAACCACCGAGAAACCCTTGGGCACGGGTGGCAGCGACGAACCGGGGGCTCCGGCTGCGGATTGCGCCTCGGCCAGCCACTTCAGGTGTTCCGGATTGGGAACGGAAGGGGCGGTAGGGCCGACGGGGTTGCCGAAGATCCAGTTGATGCCGACGCGCATCAGGCTGATGCCGATGACCGTGATGATGGTGCCGGTCACGACCGGCGGGAAGAAGCGCAGCATGCGGCTGATGAGCGGTGCCAGCAGCAGCGAGACAATGCCCGCTCCAATCACCGACCCAAAGATCAAACCGGCTCCGGCCTGACCTCCCGTGGTCTGTGCCATGGAAATCATGGGCGCTACGGCCGCAAAGGTCACCCCCATCATGACCGGTAGCTTGATACCGAACCACTGGGTGGCTCCCCAGGCCTGAATCAGTGTGACCAAGCCACACACGAACAGATCGGCGGAAATCAGATGAGCGACTTGTTCCGGCGGCAGGTTGAGCGCGCGACCGACGATGAGCGGAACTGCGACAGCTCCGGCGTACATCACCAGCACGTGTTGCAAGCCCAGCGCGGTTACTTTGCCAAGGGGGAGTTTTTCATCGACGGGATGAACTGATGACGGGGGCATGGGTTTATCTACCTCTGGCTTTACCTTGATGCGCTGACCCCAATCGCGACGGATGTGAAGCGAATGAAGCTGTTTTGCGCACAACTATTCATACAAAAAGTGTATACAAAGTGAGCGAAGGCAAAGCCCCATGTAAACCCTAGCGCCCCAGATCAGGGATTGGCTTATCAAAATTGATAGCAAAACCCGAGCCGGAACCGCGAGCCCATTGGGGCGGGCGGCCGTTGGACCGTGAAAAGCGTTGCCATGGCCGCTTTCCATGCGGTATCCAAACGCGAAACAGGCAGCATTTCGCGATGAGAGCTTTCCCTAGGGGAGTTCAGATTGTGGAAAGCAATTGCATGATCCGGTGGAATTGAGGCTGCCTTGAAACGCAAAAGCCGCCCAAGTGGCTAGCACTGGGCGGCAGGGATTGGACTGCGGTCAAATCAGTGCAGAAATCAGCAGAGCGCGCCGGCTTTCAGCGCGGACTTCCGGTGGCTGACCGAGAGTTGGTAGCTCACCGCCAGCAGCGCCAGTCCCACGATCGTGAGCAGGCCCGCGGCCCAGCTCAGCGACAACAGGCCCCAGCCTCCGGCAATCACCGCGCCACCCACCCAGGCGCCAATCGCGTTGCCCAGATTGAAGGCCGAGATGTTCAGGCTCGACGCGAGGTTGCTGCCCGCGTTGCCGGCCGAGTGCAGCACCTGCATCTGCATCGGTGCCACGGTAGTGAAGGCGGCGATACCCAGCACCAGCACATAGGCCATGGCGGTCCAGGTGTTGGCGAAGGCCCAATGTCCGAGTGCCAGCGCCACCAGCAGCGCCACGAGCGTGATCGTCAGGGCGCGCATCACGCCCTTGTCGGCCAGCTTGCCGCCGGCGTAGTTGCCAATCGCCAGACCGGCACCAAAAATCAGCAGCGTGATGGCCACCCATTGGTTGCTCATCTGCGTGACCTGGGTCAGCAGTGGCTCAATATAGGTATAGAGCGCAAACACGCCGGCAAAGCCGAACACGGTGATGCCGAGGCCAAGCCAGACCTGCGGCAGCTTCAGCACCGCCAATTCCTCGGCGAGCGAGCCGGGTTGCTGCGCGGTCACGTCCTTCGGCACGAACACCGCCAGAATCGCCAACGCCACGACACCGATCACGGCCACGGCGGCAAACGCCATGCGCCAGCCGAAGTGCTGACCAATCCACGCGCCGGCCGGAACGCCGAGCAGGGTCGCCAAGGTCAGGCCGGAGAACATCAGCGCGATGGCGGATGCCTTCTTCTCGGGCGGCACGAGGCTGGTGGCTACGACCGCGCCCACGCCAAAGAACGTGCCGTGGGTGAGCGAGGTGAGCACGCGTGCGGCCATCAGCCAGCCGTAGGTGGGCGCAAACACGGCGGCCACGTTGCCGGCGATGAAGATCAGCATCAGCGCCAACAGGAGTTGCTTGCGCGGCCAGCTGCGGGTGCCCAGCGTCAGCAGGGGCGCGCCGACCGCCACGCCGATGGCGTAGCCGGAAATCAGCGTGCCGGCGACCGGGATGGAGATGTGCAGGTCCTGGCTCACTTGTGTGAGCAGACCCATGATGATGAATTCTGTCGTCCCGATGCCAAAGGCACCGGCGGCCAGAGCCAATAGAGAGGTTGGCATGAGCGTTGTCTTTCCCATTTGCAAAGACTGAACTATGAGGGTTTTTCCTAGTTTTGTTTAGACGGAACAATGGAATAGAACTTGTGCCATCATGGAATAAGTAACTGCGAAACTCCAATGAAAACAACGACTTCAACGGCCCGACCAGCGGGCGCGGAACATGTGCCCTCGTCGAGCCAGGCGGGTCAGGCCGGCATGGACGTCAATCGCAGCGGCGAGCTCGAGGTCTTCGTGCTCGTCGCCGAACTGGGCAGTTTCTCTCAGGCCGCGCGCAAACGCGGGGTCTCGCCATCGGCGGTGAGCAAGATCATCGCGCGGCTCGAGTCGCGCCTCGGCGTGCAGTTGCTGCAGCGCTCCACGCGCCATCTGCAGCTCACCGCAGAAGGGCTCAAGCTGTATGAAGTCGGCACCCAGGTGCTCGCCGATTTGAACGAACTGGAGACCTCGGTCGCCGCGCGCAGCAACCCGAGCGGCGTGGTCCGCATCAATGCGAGCACCGCGACCGGCCAGCGTTTATTGATTCCGCTGGTGCCGCTGCTCATGCAGACCTATCCGGACATCGTGCTGGACCTGAGCTTCACCGATTACGTGGTCGATCTGATCGAGGCGCAGGCCGACATCGCCATTCGCTGGGGACGCCTGCCGTCGTCGGACAACGTGGCGCGTCTGCTCGGTCACACGCGCCAGCTGATCGTGGGCGCGCCGCAGTATCTCGACCGTGTGGGCCGCCCCCAACACCCCAGTGAGCTCGAGCGCTTCGTGCGCATCGGCTGGAACTACGCGCGCGCCGTTCCGCATTGGCCGCTGCTCGATCAGGATGGCACCCGCATCAGCGCGGAAATGGGCAACGCGCTGCGTGTCAACGACGGCGAAGCCATGCGCATTCTGGCGACCAGCGGAGCGGGGCTGGCGCGCCTGTCGCTGTACCACGCGTGGGACGATCTGCAGGCCGGCCGACTCGAGGCCGTGCTCGAAGACTTCAACCCCGGCGACCTCGAGCCGATTCACGCGCTCTACGTCGGCAAGCCGGATCGACTGCCGGCACGCACCCGGGCGGTGCTCGACTTTCTCAAGGAGCATGTCGATCTGAGCCACGGCGAAGCGGACGCGCGGCCATTCCAACGGGCCGTTTGAGTTCAATTGGATTAAAAAGCAATGAAGTTGACTAGTTTCATAGTCTTGTAACTTTCGATCTCTAGGGTAGCGGTCTTTGCCAGCGCAATCCGGCGCGCGGCGTGGACCCTTGAGCTTGAGTGTTGAGAACTACCCGATGAATTTGCTTTCGAAAATGGCCCGACAGGGAGTGGCTGTCAGGACCTGTCTTTTCTTGATATGGGCGCTGTGCGCCTGGTTGATTCCGCTGCAGGCGCGTGCGGCGGGCGAGGTGCAATGGCAACTGGACCAAACGGTCTACGCCAAGAACGCCCCGATCCGCGCGAGCTTTCAGAACCTGGCGACTCCCAGCGCCAGCCATTGGGTCGGCATTTGGTCCTATCCCGATTCGGGCAAGCGCGCTGGTGCGTGGGACCGTGCGACCAACGGCGAGCAGAGTTCTTTGACGTGGAAATACTTGCCAGCCACTGCGGCGGGTGACGTCCAACTGGCGGGGCTGGCATCGGGTCGCTACGCGGCTTTTCTGTTGGCCAACGATGGTTACGAGTGGCTGTCCACGCCCATCATTTTCTCGGTGACCGATGACGGCGTGGCCCAAAAGGAAAAGGGCCTGCTCGCCAGCAATCAGCGCATGTACGACGAGGGCAGTGCGATCTCGCTGAGCTACTCGGGCATCACGCCCGGCGCAAAGAATTGGCTGGCGATCTGGCGCTACGTGGACGGTCCCGGCGAAAAGCCGGACGGCCCCTGGAGCTTTGCGCAAAGCAATAGTTCCGACCCGTGGAAGTACGTGACGAATGCCAGCGGGCAATGGGATATCGCCAGCTTGCCCGAAGGCACCTACGCCGCCTTTCTGTTGGCGAATGACGGCTACCAATGGTTGGCTCCACCAGCGATGTTTGAGGTCAAGGGCAAGCCCGTCGATCCTTCCGATCTGATCGGTGCTCCGGTGTTCAACGGAAAATCCACCGAACTCAAGGTGCTGCAATTCAACGTCTGGCTGCGCGGCACCGGCGTGGGTGCGGGTGGTCAGGACATCATCGCCGACGTGATTCGCGACAGTGGCGCAGACGTGGTCACGTTGAGCGAAACCGGCAAGGACTACGGCGCGCGATTGGTGAAGGACCTGGCCAAGCGCGGCTACCGTTTCCACTCCTATGCGCCGGACAAGGACGTCGGCGTCGTGTCGCGTTACCCGATTCTCGAGACCTCGGAATTCAATCGTTTCTCCAAGGCCGTCATCGACGTGAACGGCACGCCGGTGGCGGTCTACTCCGGCCACCTGGCCTATGAGTGGTACGTCTGTTATCTGCCGCGCGGCTACGGCGGCGGCACGCCTGCGGGCAACCCCACGAGCGAATACGGTTGGAACAAAATCCCGTCGGGCCCGATCACCGATGTGCCGCTGATTCTCGACCTCAACGAGAAATCCGGTCGCCCCGAATCCATCCGCCAGTTTGTGGCCGACGCCAAGAAAGAGCGCGAAAAAGGCCGACTCGTCGTGATGGCGGGCGACTTCAACGAGCCCTCGCACCTGGACTGGAACGAGGCCACCAAGAGCCTGTACGACCACAACGGCGCAGTGGTTCCATGGGCCAGCACCACGCTGCTGGAGCAGGCCGGATTCCTCGATGCCTACCGCGTCCAATACCCCAATCCGGTGACCCATCCCGGCTTCACCTGGCCTTCGGACAACGCGCTGGTTCCCACCAGCCGACTCACCTGGGCTCCGGAAGCGGACGAGCGCGATCGCATTGACTACGTGTTCTTCCAACCGGACGAGCGACTGACGCTGCAAGGCGCAACCGTAGTCGGTCCCCGCAAGAGCATTCTGCGCAATCAGCGCGTTGAAGAATCGGGTCAGGATCCGATTCTGGAGCCGCTGGGCTCGTGGCCCACCGACCACAAATCGGTCATGGCGACCTTCGTGATCAAGCCCCTCGCGCTGACGCTGCCGCAACTCGCCGGCGGATCGCAGAATCAGGACTACACCGCGGCACTGACCGTGATGGGTGGTGCGGCTCCGTACACCTTCAGCATCGTCGCCGGCAGCCTGCCGCCCGGCATGCAACTGGGCGCCGACGGGAAGTTCAACGGCCGCCCCACGGCCGCCGGACAATTCGCGTTCACGGTGCAGGTCAAGGATGCGAATGGCAGCATGGCCGAGCGCGAGTACACGCTCGACGTAGCGGCCGCCCCCGAGGTCGACAAGCTGCGCAGCACCGTGCAGATCACGTCCACCCCGAACCCTTCGCAACCGGGCGAGGCGGTGACGTTTCAGGTGACGGTGACGACGGAAGTGGTCCAGACGACGCGGATGAAAAACGCCAAGGTGGCGGCAACTCCCACGGGATCGGTGAGCTTCACCGACAACGGCACGAACATCGGTACGGTCGCGCTCGACGCGGGATCGGCGAGCTTCACCGTGCCCGCGCTGTCAACGGGCACGCACACCATCGTGGCGAGCTATTCGGGTGATGCGCAAATGGCGGCGACCACCCAGACCTTCGTGCAGGAAGTGAAGGTCGCGCAGGCGATGAATTCATCGCCGGTGCCCACAATGAGCGACTACGCGCTGTGGTTATTGGGCGCTGCGCTGATGTGGTTCGGCATGCGCCGCTTGAAGAACTGATCT
>CALMCS010000525.1 GCA_937862875.1 uncultured Comamonadaceae bacterium | reverse complement strand
CCTGCCATGCCACCCTCAGCCGTCCTTTCAACGCCACCGCCATTTGTCACCGAGACAAGACTTGCGCCGACCGTCTCGCAGGTGCAGGAAGCGATTGCGCTTGACCCTACGTCGCCACCGCTGCGGCTGGTCTTGCACCGGGTACAGGCGGGCTTTCCATCCCCGGCCACGGACTACATCGAAGAGGGTCTCGATCTCAACGACTATCTGGTGCGCCACCGCGCCGCCAGTTTCCTGTTCACCGTGCAGGGCTACTCCATGCAAGGGGCGGGCATCGTGGATGGCGACAAAGTGGTGGTGGATCGTTCGATTGACCCCCAGCACAACCACATCGTGATCGCCGTGGTCGATGGCGAATACACCATCAAAAGGCTCTACTGGCGTGGCAGCCGGATTGAACTTCGGCCAGAGAACCCGGCATTCCAGCCGATCTGCTTTGCGGATGGCAGTCAACTGGAGATATGGGGCGTGGTGGTCGGTGTGGTGCGCCGCTGTTTGGTTTGACGGTCAGCCCGAGCGAGCAGTTCACCATGGCAACCAGTTCCCACAACCATCCACGTGCACCCCTGTTCGGCTTGGTGGACGTGAACAACTTCTACGTCAGTTGCGAGCGTGCCTTTAACCCCCGGCTGGCCTACGTGCCGGTGGTGGTGCTTTCCAATAACGATCTTACGGATCAGGTTTGTTAGTAGGATGCATCATGTCTTCCGGACCCCTGGTATTTGGATTCATCGTCTCTTTGAGACGAGTAGCAGGTGGGGGTTTGGGGGAGGAAATGGAGCGCAATGAGATCTGTGGATAACTCGGAGCTGGGACGATGGCGGGAGCTGGATTCAATCCATGTGCTTCGCCTGCTGGCGGAACACGTCAAAGAAGATCTCTCGTTCCACCCAAGATCAAGTCATCTGACCACTCGATGGCACGTCCATGTTGCCGGACATGATTGGGAGTTCTTGTGCACTGGGCCAAAGTTTTGGGATGTGCGTATGGACTGTGGCGGCGGCGGTGCCGTTGATTTGGTCATGCACATCTATGGCCTCAACTTCAAGGCGGCCGCAAAGCTTCTGAAAGACATGGGTCTATGAGGCTTGTCTTGGCCACGGCTGATCTCATGGTTGAAGGCCGATCGTTTGAGGGCTTCCCATTGCTGCTGGCCGATGACGGCTGGCCTTTGGAACCAGCACAATCGTTCCTGTGGCACGCCTTGGTCACCCAAGGAAGCATTGAAAGCAAGCTCACATGGGAAGCATATGGCCGCAGGCTTTATGACTACTTTGCGTTCTTGTCTGCCAACGGCCTGGCCTGGGATGAAGACCCAAAGCCGCACGGACTCAGCGTTGTGGCAAGGTATCGCGACTGGTCGCTCGGAGAGCTGGGCTTGAATCCCAACACTGTGAACAAGCGGTTGAATCTGGTGGTCCGGTTTTACGATTGGTGCAAACGCCAGGGGCACATCACTTACCTACCGTTTGGCGTGCGCGATGTTCGCACGCCATCGCATCAGGGCTTTCTTGCCCATGTGGATCGCGCGGGCGGCGTCGTTTCAAAACCGACGGTGATGGCGCGCGAGCGCAAGGCAACGATCAAATTCCTGACCAAAGAGCAGGTTAGGCAATGCCTTGGCGCGAGGCTTGACCCAAGCCATGCGCTGTTGTTCAACCTGATGGTTCGCACCGGGATGCGATCCTGCGAAGCGCGCACGTTTCCTCTAGCCTACGTCTTCAATCCGAGAGCCCGAAAAGGGCTGACACCTGGGCAGATGATCCGCGTCACTCTGGAGCCCGCTGACATGCACATCAAGTATGGCAAGCCCAGAAGCGTGGACGTGCCTTGGTCTCTCATGGAAGACATGTGGGCCTATTCGCTGCACCAGCGAGAAGTCCGGCAGCAAAGAGCCGGGAACGCCCCTGCAGCACTTGTTCTGACAGAGCTTGGAACAGAGTTCTCGAAAGGGGCCATTGTGGATGCGATGAAAGCCATCGAAAAGGAAGTTGGCTTTCCGGTGCGGGCGCACATGCTGCGGCACACCTATGGAACCTACACGCTGTCGGCACTGCGCAAGAGCGCTGACTTCCAGGGTGAGCCGCTGCTGTATGTTCGCGACCGCATGGGACACTCTGACGTGCAAACCACAGCGATCTACCTGCATCTAATCAATCAGTTGGACGCACAGATCGTTTTGGCCCATGAAGACGAAATGGACATGCTGTTCGCCAACGGTGGCGAGGATTCCATAGCGATGGGGAGTCATTGATGGCCCGCGCCAAGGACTACAAGGCCAAGACACCTGCAATCACAATGGACCTTGCGGCGGATTCTGATGCATCCGGCGCGATCGTCGCGCTGCCTCCCAATCCGCGAAACCACAACATCATTGACTTGCGTCCATGGTTGGGACATGGCTTTGACGACTGGGTTTGGGCGGCAGCGACTGTCTTGAAGGCGCGACTCCACAGCGGCAACTATTCGGTGGCCAGCATTGTGAGCTTCGCGGCCAACGGGATGAAAGTCTTTCTGCCCTACCTCACAGGCAATCAAGGGGGCATCGTGCCGTCGCGTCCATCAGATATGACAGCGACAGATGTCGTTCGCTATATCGCTTGGCTCAGGCTCAAATACCCGAACGGCTCCACTGCCAAGAACTATTACTCTGCCTTCAAGTCGGTGTTGGTTGGACTCATGGACTACGGCTTCATTGACCAATCCCATGATGTTTTGCTACCTGCCAATCCGTTCCCAATGAATGGGGCGACGACGCGAGGTGAAACTCCACTAAGTCAATCTGAAATGGAGCGTTTGGCCGCGGCGCTCAAGCTAGATCTTATTGCCATTCACCACGGGGGGTTCAGCGGTTTGGACTCAGAGGCGCTTGTGGTTCTGATGCTCATTGTTGGCATGCGTTCGGGCATCAACACCACTCCGCTCCTTGAAATGAAGCGGGATTGCTTGGGTCCACACCCCTTTATGCCCAACTTGATGCTGGTCAGAACTTTCAAGCGCAGAGGAAAAGGTGCGCAATTAACGTCACTGCGGCAAACTCATATCCACGACCTTGCAGCGTCGATCCCCATGGATGGCGTCGCGGTGCTAAAAATGGTGCTGGGAATGACGCAGAACCTCGTCGCCGAGGCACCAGACGGCATCAAAGATCGTGTTTGGCTCTACCGCTCATCACAACGCGGTGACCTCAAGGGGCAAACACTTTGTCTGAATATGGGCCGCGTTCACGAAAATACCAAAGCAATAGTTCACCGCCACGGGTTGTTCGCCGATGACGGCTCAGTGTTGCGAGTCACACTTGGACGCCTACGAAAGACCATGGAAAACCGTCTATGGAAGCTCAGCGATGGCGACCTGCTTGCCGTGTCCGCAGTGATGGGCCATTCCCCCCAGGTCGCAGACAACCACTACTTGCACCTTGATGAGCGCACCAAGGCCGAGGGTGCCAAATTCATTGGCGAGGCGTTGCCAGGCAAACTCAGGGGGCACGACCTCGTGCCCACCCCCACGGGTAGTTGCAAGGACAGCTTGCAAGGCGCGCTCGCTCCGAAGGACGGCTCAACACATTGCGCGGAGTTCACGCATTGCCTAGGGTGTCCGAGCTATGCCATTGTGGGGACGGTCAAGGATCTGCACCGGCTCTTCAGTTTTCAGCGCTTCCTGATGTCGGAGGTAGGCTACTACGCCACGGACGAGTGGAGTGAGTGGCGCCTTCACCATCAGGACCTCATTGCAAGAATCGACCAAATTGCATACGACAACTTCATCCCGGAAATGGTGGCGCAAGCCAAGGCGCTTGCCGAGAAAAATCCCCATTCCTTCTGGGCGATACGCATGCGCCAGTCGCAACTGAGTCGAGAGGCACGCTATGGCCGGTAACGCGATTGCATTGCAGCCGCCAAAGGCCTACGACCTCTTGGCTGCCCAGCCCGCTTCATCCAAAGGGCTGTCGGAATCCGAGAAATCCAATATCGTGGTCAGTGCGGTGGCTGACATGGACGGCAGCAACCACGTTCTGTCCCGATTTGGTGATCCGGTGTGGGACTTCAGGCCCTACTTTGAGCAATCCAATGTGGCCGATGGTCAGAAATACATTCCCTGGCCTGAGGACTGCTCGCAAGAGTTGGTCGACGACTGCAAGGTTGTTCTGTATGTATGGTTCAAGCGAGGCCTGCCAGGCTCCAAGCCTCCGGTGGCAATGGGCATCTGCCAGACTGCCATCGCATCCGCGATTCCGATGATGCGTTGGCTGACTGCGTTGAACATTAAGAGATTCGACCAGGTCAGACCCATACACGTCGCGAACTACGTCCATCACACCAAAGCCCGCCTGACCCGCAATGCGCATAGCGTCTACGACAGCTTGCGCATCCTGGACTTCTTATGGGTGTTTCGCAACGAGACTTCATCTCCGCTTGCTGCATGTCCATGGGGCGAGAGCTCACTGTGGCGGGTCAGCGGATTGGCAAAGCAACCCGGAAACCAATTTGGGCGAACTGAAACCGGGAAAACGCCCATCATTCCTGCTGATGTTCAGGCCAAGGTGTTCAACTATTGTGAAGAGGTTCTTGCAGCGGCACCGGAAATTCTGAACGAGCGCGATGCCGGGAGGTTGGGGTTTAGAAATCCTGCGTTGATCCGCATTCGGGATGCTGCACTTTACGTCCTGTCGATAACCAGTGGCATGCGCAATGAGGAGGCGATTGGGGTCGAGTCTGGGTCATGGCGAAGCGAAGTGCGAGACGGCGTTCAATTCCACTGGGTCGCTACCACCGAGCATAAGACAGGAAAAGGCAAGGTCGAATTCTTGATCCCCGAACTCACAGTCAAAGTCTTGGATCTGATGAACCGCTATGCAAAGCCGCTTCAAGAAAAGATGGCTCTTGAAGTTGCGGAACTGGAGTGCAATCCAACACCTCAGGATTTGACGAATCGGATGCTGCGATTGGCAAAGGCAAAGCGAGACGTCAGAAAGCTTTTTCTATGCACCAGCATGTCTGGTCAGAGTGAATCGGCTGGATACCACGTTGATGCGCTATCCAATGGTGGATCAAAGGTCTCATTCCGACGATTGGCCATGGCTGCCGGAACGGACTGGCAGTTGGCACCGCACCAATGCCGTAGAACTTACGCGCGCAACATTGTGGAGTCGCGCATGGGGCGCTCCTCGCTTGTATTCCTCAAATGGCAGTTCAAACATTCCAGCATGAGCATGACCCAGTTGTATGCGTCCAACCCAATGCAGGATGCATCGCTGTTCGATGAAGTTCTGGAGGAGATGACCAACTTCAAGGTGGACTTGATTGAGTCTTGGCTTGGGGATCAGCCTTTGAGCGGCGGAGCCGGGCACGAAATCAAAAAGGCGCGCGCGATTGCCTTGAAAAGTCGCACGGCATTGTTGGCGGAGACGGCGCCTCAAGTTCACATCCGTGCTACCGGCCACGGGTGGTGCTTGGCCCAGGAAAAAGGATGCGGAGGCGCGGGATTGTATGAAACAACCCGATGTGTGGGATGTAAGAACGGTGTGATTGATCAGTCGTTTGCGGACGTCTGGAGAGGTATCTATGACCAACAAAACGAATTGCTGGCCATTGACGATGCGGGACCAGCGGTCAAGCAACGCGCTGAGCGTGACGTTCAATGGGCGCGCCAGGTTATGGTGGATCTCGGGGTGCTCCCACAAGCGTCGTGTGCGTCAAATTTGAGCGGAGCTTCAAATGAATGATCCCAAGGCTCGTAGTCGAAAGAAAACTGTTGATGAAATTCAACGGGCCATTGTGCAATTGCAGGCTGACCAAGGCAAGCTGTCCATCTCTGCGGTTGCCAAGTTGGCTGAAGTCACCCCTGGACTGATTCACAACACATACCCTGACCTCGCCGAGAAAATTCGAGGCCTGGTGGGCAAGGCGACGCGCGCCCAGCGCGACGCCAAGCATGACGCACTGGTTCATGAGCGCGAGGTAAACCGCGCTCTAAGGCAGGAACTCGCTGAGACGCGTGCGGACTTGTCAAAGCTTGCGTCGATCAATCAAGTGCTTGTCCATGAAGTGGCCTTGCTCAAGGGCATGGCCACGGGGAAGGTGGTCTCGATTCTTCAACCCAAAGGCACAGGCATTTAGTCATGTTCGCTCTGGTTGGTGGCAATAATTTTTACGTTAGTTGGTCTTGACCTATGAGATGGGAGACTGCACTCGGCCAAGAGCGACCAACTGATGTGAGAACCTGAGCGGCAGTTTGAGGCTGGGAGCAGTCTGTGGTCACAGTTCGAACACAGGCGGCTTCCGACCCAATGCAGCCGCTCGGTCGCTCGCCAAGCCGTCGGTCAGGCCTTCGGTAGGTCACAAGGCACGACTCGAACCCAGGCCGCTGAACCCGTTGGGGCGAGCCCACCGTGAGCAACAGGTCGACCGGCGCCACTGGGACGGAGAGATTGCTCGCTGATTTCTGCGCGCACTGAAGCTCAGCCGGCGCTCGGCGACGCGGCACCGGCCCGGTACTCGTTGGGGGTGCGGCCGGTCCAGCGCTTGAAGGCATGGCGAAAGCTTGCGGCGTCGCTGAAGCCCAGGGCGG
>CALMCS010000524.1 GCA_937862875.1 uncultured Comamonadaceae bacterium | reverse complement strand
GCCCCAGCGCTTGCTCCCGAACCCTATTTCGGAGTGGTGCGGAAAACGCTTCCTGCCGGAGCGGCGAGTTCTCTCTTCTCTTGCTCGCCAAGCGCAATGAGGCTAAGCGCCCTCCGAGGGCCATCGTGTCGGCGGCAAGTTGAATGGGGACTCCATATGCGAATTCTGTTATTGGGCCGGGTAGCGTCGGAGGCCATTTTGGCACCTGTCGGGGCAGTCAAGTTGCATCGCGTCCTTCTTTGCACGCCGCCGGCATCTCGGGGGGCAGGCATTCAATGAGACTTCGCTTGAAAAGCCATTTTCTGATGGTGAAGCTTTGTCGGTATAGACGTAGCAGCCAAGGTTTTTTCGGCAAGCGTCCACCTACGTTGGCAATTGAGCGTGCGCTCAGTGCGGAGCGAGTCGGGGCGGTGGAGCGCGACACCAGTTTGAAGTTGAGCGGGGATCCGATTCCCGCTGAGTTCCGACGGTGACCGGGTAGCCAAGCATGGAGTTCAAGGACTACTACAAGACGCTCGGCGTGGAGAAGACGGCCACGGCAGAGGAGATAAAGAAAGCGTTTCGTAAGCTCGCGCGCAAGTTCCACCCCGACGTCAGCAAGGTACCGGACGCGTCTGCACGGATGGCGGAGGTGAACGAGGCCAATGGAGTTCTGTCAGATCCCGAAAAGCGCGCCGAATACGATCAGCTGTTAGCGCAGCCACAAAGCGCTCGCGAGTTCCGGTCTCCACCAGACTGGCAACAAGGCTTCGACTTCACATCTGTTGGCGGAAACGCGCAGCACAGCGACTTCTTTGAGGAGTTGTTCGGGCGCGCCACCCGCACGCGCCGGGGCGGGGCGCGTCACCCTGAAGGACCGATTCCGGGTGAGGCTAGACACACACGCATCGAGCTCGAACTACTGGATACCTATCTTGGCGCGGTGCGCATGCTGGAGCTAGACGCAGTGCGTATTGACGATCAAGGCCAACCCAGGCGCGAGAAACGCCAACTGGAAGTTCGGATACCGAAGGGAGTACGGGAGGGTCAGCACATCCGGTTGGCAGGGCAGGGTAGTCCAGGCGTCAACGGCGGCCCACCCGGCGACCTACTCCTGGAAGTGGTGATCCGCGCAAATACCAAGTGGCGTGCCGACGGTAAGGACGTACACGGTCGCCTATCGCTGTCTCCTTGGGAAGCCGCGCTTGGAGCGTCAGTGACGGTGCGACTGCCAGCGGACGACGCTGTGGAGGTAACAGTCCCTGGCGGCTGGACGCCTGGCAAAAAGCTGCGGCTGAAGGGTCGTGGAATCCCCGCATCCGAACCCGGCGACCTTTACCTGGTGCTGGAAGTCGTCTTGCCGGCCGCTGCCACCGACGGACAGCGCGACGCGTATTCGGCCTTGGCGCACGCATTTCCCGGATTTGACGCGCGGACAGTCGCAGGAACGTGAACATGAAACCCATACTCGATGCAGAAGTGCTGATAGGCGCGGTGTTCTCAGTTGAGGAGGCGGCGCGGGCCTGCGGCGTAGACGTGCTTTGGCTTGAGAAACGCGTTGACGCAGGCGTGCTGCATGTCCACGTGGGGTCTGAAGGATGGCGCTTCGACTGCTTCACACTGGTGCGCGCACGGCGGGTTGCGCACCTGGAGACCTGCTTTGATGCGGATCCACAGCTGGCGGCCCTTACGGCGGACTTGATTGAAGAAGTGGCACGTCTGCGTAGGCAATTGGAATTGCGCTGAACGTCGCCATGGTGCCGAGGGTCGCCGATCTTCTGGGGTAATCGCTCACCACCAGAGCAGCCAAGGAAAGAATCTCATGAATCAGCTATTGAAGGCCACTCCTCTCGCGACACAGTTGCCTTCCGTGCCGCCCTCATCGAATCGGCACTTCATCAAGACCACGGGCCTCGTCCTCGCGGTTGCTGCGTTGTTGGCCGTGCTGTGGATGCCGGCTGCGCCGGGGCTGCCGCCGGCTGGCCAGGTGATGCTGGCTGTACTTGCCTTCGCCGTGATCGTCTGGATGACCGAGGCTCTCGACTATGCCGTGAGTGCTGTAGTAGTCGGCGCACTGATGATCTTCCTTCTGGCTGCGACCCCCGATGTCGCAAAGCCGGAGAGCGGTGACATTGGGACCGGTGCGGCGCTGAGCCTGGCACTGTCGGGCTTTTCAAACAGTGCTGTCGCATTAGTCGCGGCAGCTTGTTTTATCGCCGCCGCTATGACGGCCACGGGGCTTGACCGGCGCATCGCGCTGCTCGTGCTTTCCAAAGTAGATGCGCGCACCAATCAAATCGTTATTGGCGCCATGGTCGTGGGCTTCCTGCTGTCGTTCATCGTGCCCAGCACAACGGCAAGGGTGGCTTGCCTGGTGCCCATCATGATGGGCTTCATCCTTGCCTTCAAGGTGG
>CALMCS010000523.1 GCA_937862875.1 uncultured Comamonadaceae bacterium | reverse complement strand
GCTGCGCCAAAAAGTAATCAAAAATCGCTTTTTAATACCCACGGCGGAACTCCCTGCGCGCCTTTGGCGCTCCGGTCAGACAGCCGCCGTGAGTCAGAGTTTTTGTGGGGGTCGGCACTTCGCTTTGCTCGTGCCTCTTTGCTTCGTTTTGATTGCAAATGGACCCGTCAGCCCACTCCTTATTTTTGAGTGGGCTGATCTCTGACTTACGCTTCTTGTTTTGTCTCTTTTGCTTCTTGCTGCATGTTCCACATTCTTGCGTAGCTTCCGCCCTTTTCCAGTAGCTCGGTGTGGGTTCCTCGCTCCTTGATTTGGCCTGCTTCCATGACCAGGATTTCGTGGGCGTCCACTACTGTGGATAGGCGGTGGGCGATCACCAAAGCGGTCTTGTTTTGGGCTGCGCTTCTGAGTTCGTTTTGGATGGCGCGTTCGTTGGCCGAGTCCAGTGCTGATGTCGCTTCGTCGAAGATCAGGATGGGCGGGTTCTTCAGCAGCGTTCTGGCGATTGCCACTCTTTGCTTTTCGCCGCCTGAGAGCTTGAGGCCTCGTTCGCCGACCATCGTTGCGTAGCCCTTGGGTGTCGATGCCACGAAGTCGTGGATGCGGGCGGCGCGGGCTGCTCCGGCTACCTCGTCTCTGGTGGCGTTGGGCTTGCCGTAGGCTATGTTGTAGGCGATCGTGTCGTTGAAGAGCACGGTGTCTTGCGGGACTATGCCTATGGCCTTGCGGACGCTGGCTTGCGTGACGCCTCGGATGTCCTGGCCGTTGATTGTGATGTGTCCTGCTTGTACGTCGTAGAAGCGGAACAATAGGCGTGCCAGCGTGGATTTGCCTGAGCCCGAGGGGCCCACTACCGCTACCGTTTTGCCTGCCGGGATTTCAAAGCTCACGCCGTGGAGGATTTCTCGGTCTGGGTCGTAGGCGAAGTGCACGTTGTCGAAGCGCACTGCCGGTGGGGCGTCGCATTGCAATGCCTTGGCACCGGGCTTGTCTGCTACCTCGCGCTCCTTGTCGAGCAGCGTGAACATGCGGTCCAGGTCGGTCAGGCTTTGCTTGATTTCTCGGTAGATCGCGCCCAGGAAGTTCAGTGGGATGTAGAGCTGAATCATGAAGGCGTTGATCATGACCAGATCGCCCAGCGTCAGTTTTCCGTCGACCACGCCTTGCGTGGCGCGCCAGAGAATCGCTACCAGCGCGGTGGCGATGATGAGTTGCTGGCCGGTGTTGAGCAGGCTCAGCGTGGTTTGGCTTTTCAGGCGGGCGCGGCGGAGTTTTTCCAGGCTTTCGTCGTAGCGGGCTGCCTCGAAGTCTTCGTTGTTGAAGTACTTCACGGTTTCAAAATTCAGCAGCGAGTCGATGGCCTTGGTGTGGGCGGCCGAGTCGGCGACGTTGGCTTCGCGGCGGAAGCGGGTGCGCCATTCGGTGACCGAGACCGTGAAGGTCACGTAGAGGACCAGGGCGATGGCGGTGATCCAGAAGAACCACGGGTCGAACTTGATGGCCAGGATGCCGAGGACCAGAGCCACTTCCACGAAGGTCGGAAAGATGCTGTAGAGCGAGTAGGAAATCAACGACTCCACGCCTTTGACGCCGCGTTCAATGTCGCGCGTCATGCCGCCGGTTTGGCGCTCTAGATGGAATCGGAGACTCAACGCGTGCAGATGGCCGAAGGTGGTGAGCGCTATGCTGCGCGCCGCGCCTTGCGTGGCCTTGGCGAATACCAGCTCACGCAGTTCGGTGAACAAGGACGTGGACAGGCGCAGCAAACCATAGGCCAGCAACAGTCCTACCGGCACCACCAGAATCGCGGCGGGGTCGCCGGGCTTGATCGTCAACGCGTCGACCAGATGCTTGAGCAAAATGGGAATGCCCACGTTCGCGACCTTGGCCGTCAGCACGAACAGCAGCGCGGCGAGCACGCGCCACTTGTATTCCATCAGATAGGGAACCAGACGGCCCAGTGTTTTCCAATCGTTGGTCGGCGGTGCGGGCTGGCCGGGGGCGGTCTCGGTGGGTGCGGCGGATGGAGCCATGCTGCGCATAGAGTTCTTTTCCCGATGTTTTTGTGGATTTGTTATTCGATCTGCGCTGTGCTGACTGGCTGGGGTGGCCGACGCGCGCTGGGAGGATTGTCCATCCTCGTGCCAAATGGTGTCGGTCTGGGGCTGTTCGCCGGTCCGAATGTGCAACGCGCAAGACAGTAATCCTGTCAGGGACGCTTGGAGCCTGACACACCTCGATACGGAAATTGAGAGAAAATACGGGTTTACCCCTACTCACCCTCTGAGCACGGCGGTCCTTCTCATTCTGTTCTCCTCACCCTGTGCACATTTGCACCGTTTCAGTGGAGAATGACACATCTACATAGAACACCATGACAGAACGCGAAAGCC
>CALMCS010000522.1 GCA_937862875.1 uncultured Comamonadaceae bacterium | reverse complement strand
ATCTCCGTGGGGCCGTATTCATGGCGCTCAACACTGCCGTCGGCATATTGCACGGAGGCGAGTTCGTCTCGGGCGTTGTATTGGTAGCGCACGGTTTCTCCGAGCGCATTGGTTTGTTGGGCCATCTGGCCACGCGGGGTGTAGCTGTAGCGGGTGGTCTGTCCCGAGCAGTCGGTATAGCTGGCCAATTGGCCCACGCGCGTGTACGCCAGCTGTTTGGTGGCACCGCTTGCGTCGGTGATCTCGCAGGGTTTGTCGGCGTTGTGGATGTCCTGCTTTGGATCGGGGTAGGCGAAGGTGTCGCAGGTGCCATCGGCGCGCGTGATGCTTACCGTACGGTGATAGGCGTCATAGGTGTATTCGGTGCTGCGCCCCATGGCATCGGTCTGGCGCATCAGTAATCCAGTCGCGGCGTCCCATTCCTGGCGAGTCGTGCTGCCGTCGGGTGCCTGGGTGCTTTGAACTTTGCCCATCGCGTCGACCACCCGATAGCTCTTGCGACCGAGCGCATCGATCGCACCGCTGAGGTGGCCATACGGGTTGTAGCGTCGCTCGATTCGGCTGCCGTCTGCGCGGATGTGTTCGACCAGTCGTTCCAGTCCTGCAGCGCCCTTGAAGATATAGGTTTCCGTGCGCTGCAGACTATCGGTGACGATGGCCTGACGGCGCGGCTGGCCGTCTTCGTCGGACAAGGGCTCATAGACGAAGCGGTAATTCAGTCCCTCCTGATTGCGTTGTTCAATGGCCTTGGCACCCGGAGCGTTGCGCTCGTAGCGGTAGTGGTGTTCGGGCCCATCCTTTTCTTGATGGAACACCATCAGGTGATTCTTGTAGGCGAAGCGTCTTGCCACATCGCCATGGCGGTCGTGGACTTCCGTCAAATCGCCCGCGCCTCCGTAGTGGTAGCGCACCAGCGTCTGTGGGTACTTCGATCCTGGCTCGGAAGGGTCCTGTGTGAGATGCACCCGAGTGAGTCGCACGCCGCTGTCGGCTTGCCAGAAGTAGCCTGACTCCACTGGGTGTTTGTCTTTTTGGGGGCAGATCTGCTCGTAGTGCAGTTGATACCAACGTCCTATCCCATCTTCAATGCCTGTGAGCCGCTCCTCGCCCAAGACAACTTCATGCCTAAAGCGCTGCATGCGCCCGAGGCGGTCGAGCTTGGCCTGCACAATCCAGTGCGCTGAGAGAGCGGTGTCTGGATGTGCCTGGACTGCACGCCAGTTCTCTGGGGCGAACACCCACACGACGCTGCCATCACCACTGCTTGCAAAGATCACGTTCTGGCGAGTGACCAAATCGAGGGGCAAGTGCGCGAAGCGCTGGCTTTTGTCGGCGTACCATCCCGGCGGACAATTGGGTGACGACTTTGTTGGCGATGCAGCGGAAGGCTCTGGTCCGCTGGCGTTGGATGCTTCGCGTTCGCGTCGTTGTTCGCCCATCAACCACAGCGACGGCAGCTCCTGGGACGCACTGTTCACCCCCGCGCTCGCTCCGGTGCGCAGCAGCCAAATGTCTTCGCTCGCGCTGTACAAGCTCTGTCCCTCCGCAAGCGCCTCGAAGGTGATCGTGCGTCCTTGCGTGTCGTGCAATAAGCAAGCTGATTCTTGCAGCGTGAGGCGCACTTCGAGCGGCATGCTCCAGCCGTAGCCCAGCACGCCGCAATAGCCGCCCTGATCGGCATTCACGTAGCTGGAGTACTGGCGTTGCCACTCGAGAGGCATGGCACCCGGCAACGCAAAGTCCAGATCGGCGCTGCCCGAGAGCACCTTCGCACCGAGTTGCGGATTGACCGGTGAGCCGGTCTTGATGCCGTCCGGGCAACTCGAGCACGCAATGCCGCCCTGACTGCCAATGAGTACCGTGCCCGAGCCCGTGATGATCTTGCCGCGCACGACCTCGTCCGAGATGCGCGCCGCTGGTTTACCTGTCATGGATCGTTCCCCCTCTGCGTACCAGTGCAAGCGAATGGTTGCCGTGCTGGCTTGTTGCGTGTTGTTGCTGACGTTCGGTGTGGGTCATTGGGAAATCAGTCATTCAGCAGTTGAGCCGGATCAGGGTCGACAGCGCCTGCAGGTCCTCCGGCGTCAAGCGAATGGAGCTCGACCCGCAACTCAGGCGCAGCTCATGAGTGGCCTGGAGTTCGATGGTTTTGGCGCTCACGGACTGTGCTTCTTCGACTGTCAGCGTGTCGCTTTTGACCGATGTGGTGCGCGGGCCGCTCACGGTTTCTGTCTTGTCCAGACCGCTGATCTCGATGCGCTTGCCGCCCACCAGCGAGCTGTTGAGCAGGCCCACGTTTTCGGCGTGCATGAGCCCGATGTTGAATGTGGAGAGCAGACCCACGCTCTCGGTCTTGACCATGCCTGTGGTGACCGTCCAGTTCTGGCCGATGCTGTCGGTCTCGCTTTTACCGACGTCTTTCGTGCGGCTCTTTCCGATCGACAGCGTCTCGTTTCGGTCCACCGTTCGGGCGCGATTCTGGTGAACCGTGAGCGTCTCGTTCTTGTCCACGGTCTCGGTACGTTGCCCGTGGATCGTGATCGTCTCGTCCAGATCCACTTCCTCGTTCCGCCAGCCATGCACATTGATCTTCTCGTTGCGATCGACGATCTCCGTGCGGTCGCGGTGGATGGTGTTGA
>CALMCS010000521.1 GCA_937862875.1 uncultured Comamonadaceae bacterium | reverse complement strand
CGAAGAAATACTTCAGCTCGAAGGTGCCTTGCGGCGTGGACATGTACTTGGCCGTCGTCACGCGGCTGATAGTGGATTCGTGCAGACCCAGTTCATCGGCAATGTCGCGCAGCACCAGCGGGCGCATCGCCAGCTCGCCGTGCACGAAGAAGTTTTTCTGGCGCTCCACGATCGCCGAGGACACGCGCAGGATGGTGTCGAAGCGCTGCTGCACGTTCTTGATGAACCAGCGCGCTTCCTGCAGGCGTTGCTGCAGTCCGGCATGGCCCTCGCCGCGCTGACCGCGCAGCGCGTTGGCATAGATGTCGTGCACGCGCAGGCGCGGCATGATGTCGGGGTTGAGCTGCACGGAAAAGCGCATCTGCGCGCCGCGTCCGACGTTCTTCACGATCACATCGGGCACGATGATCTGGCGCTGCACATCGGCAAAGCGGCGACCGGGGCGCGGCTCCAGGCGGGCGATCAAATTCATCGCGGCGCGGGTCATTTCTTCACCGGCACCGCAGGTCTGCGTGAGGCGCTTCACATCGCGCCGCGCGAGCAGATCGAGTGACTGCTTGCAGATGATGAGCGCGGTGTTGATCACCTCCGGGTCACCCTCTTCGTCGTCGTTCATCGAGCGCAGCTGCAGGCTCAGACACTCGGACAGATCGCGCGCTCCGACGCCCGCAGGCTCCAGGCTTTGCAGCAGGCGCAGCGCCACGGTGAAGCGGTGGACCAGCTCTTCGATGTCTTCCAGCGGTGCGTCGGCACCGGCCAGCGCATGCGCCAGTTCTTCAAGCGGTTCTTCGAGATAGCCGTCGTCGTTGAGCGATTCGATGAGAAAGCGCACGGCCGCGCTGTCGATCTCCGACAGGTGCAGCGACAGCGCTTGCCGGTGCAGATGCGCGGTGAGCGATTCGTGCTCGCGGGCGAGGTTGATGGCGTCGAATTCATCGTCGTCACCGGCGCTGCTCGAGTGATTGCGCGCGGGTGCGTCGCCGCCCCACTCGCCATCATCGTGCGAGATCTCGACCGTGCCGTCGCCGCCCCAATCGACCTGTTCGGTGGCCGCGGCGCTTTCGCCCGACTGGGACTCTTCGGCGGTGGCGGTGCTTGTGGTCGACGTGGTGGCCGATGTGCTGGTCGCCGAGTACAGCGAACTGTCGGCGTCGCGCGCCTCATCGGCTACCGGCGTGTTTTCGTGCGCGATGCCGAATTCTTCGCGCGGTGCGTCGTCGTTGGCGCGCTCGAGAAACGGGTTGTCGTCGAGCATCTGCTCGACTTCCGATGCCAGCTCAAGTGTCGAGAGTTGCAGCAGCTTGATCGACTGCTGCAGCTGCGGCGTCAGCGCAAGATGCTGCGAAACACGAAGTGACAGGCCAGGCTTCATGCGCAAGCCTGAGGAGTGCAGTGCCTGAGTCGTGACCGGGTAATGCGCACAGCGCCTGAAATGTCGGTATCACCCATCGCGATTACATGCGGAAATGTTCGCCGAGGTAGACCCGGCGCACATCTGCGTTGTCCACAATCTCGGAAGGCGTGCCCTGCGCGAGCACATGCCCATCGCTGATGATGAACGCGTGGTCGCAAATGCCCAGCGTTTCGCGCACGTTGTGATCGGTGATCAGCACACCGATGCCGCGCGCCTTGAGAAAACCGATGATGCGCTGAATCTCGATCACGGCAATCGGATCGATACCGGCGAACGGCTCATCGAGCAGAATGAAGCGCGGCTGTGTGGCCAGCGCACGCGCGATTTCCACGCGGCGACGCTCACCGCCGGACAGCGCCAATGCGGGCGACTGGCGCAGATGATCGACGCGCAGCTCCTGCAGCAAGGCGGTCAGGCGCTCCTCGATCACGGCGCGCGACAGGCTCTGGCCATGCTCGTCCTGCTGGAGTTCGAGCACGGCGCGCACGTTGTCTTCGACGTTCAGCTTGCGAAAGATCGACGCTTCCTGCGGCAGATACGACAGACCCAGCCGCGAGCGGCGGTGGATCGGCAGGTTCTGCACCGATTGGCCATCGATATAGATCTCGCCCGCATCGCTGCGGACCAGTCCAACGATCATGTAGAACGACGTGGTTTTGCCCGCGCCATTGGGGCCCAGCAAACCGACGACTTCGCCCTTCTTCACCGACAGCGACACGTCCTTGACCACCTTGCGGCTGCCGTAGGACTTTTCCAGGTGCAGCGCCTCCAGGCGACTTTCGGAGTCAATTCCGGCAGAGGCCGAGGGAGCCGCGCTGCCGTGTTCCGTGGGATCAATGCGCATGTTCGTCACGTCCGCGCTCACTTGCTGCCACCGGTACTCAACTCGGGACTGGAGCGCAAGGTGGGCGCAGGAGCCGAACGGTCGGGCTTGGTGGCGGCTGGGCTATTGGCATCCGTGCCATCGGCCGGCCTTTCCTTGGGCGTGAGCGTCATGCGCACACGGCCCGCAGGCGCGCCGCTCTGCGCAGCACCCGTGTTGGAACTCTTCACCGCGCCATCGACCGTGAACACGTCGGTGATGTTGTTATAGACAATCACCGCGCCGTTCACCTGGTCCGTCAGCACCGAGCCGCGAAACCGGCGCAGCTCGCCACGGCGAATGAACTTGACGATGTCCGCCTTGCCGTCGTACTCGATGACTTCGCCCTCGCCCTCGACAAACTCGTCGGGAGCACCGGGAAGCGAATCGCGCTTCTGCTTGAAAAAAGCGCGCTTGCCAGCGGCTGCGGTGACCGTACCGAACTGAAATCCGTCCGGATCCTGGCGCACTTCCAACTGCGCGCCGCGCAGCACGATCGTGCCTTTGGTCATCACCACATTGCCCGTGAACACGCTGATCTGCTTGAGCTCGTCATGGCGCAGCGCATCAGCCTCGATGTTCATCGGCTTTTCACGGTCGGCTTTTTCAGCATGGACAGCCGCCGAGCCAAAGGCCAGAAGGCAGCTAAAAAGTAACGGAATTAATCTGTTTTTCATAGGGCATGAATCTTGCTCAACCATTGTACTGAACCCGGTGAGCATGAACACCACCAGCGCGTTCATCCGCTGAACGATGATGGGATTGCAATGAATGGGCAAATCTGTGCACACACTGGCTATTCACTGCAAAAGACACCAGTATGGACTGTGTTCAGAAGATGCGTAAGTTTTGCCACCAGGTCACCAAAATTCGGCATTCGGTATCCAAAAGCCCAACTACGCAGCGACCAGAACCCAAGAACAAAA
>CALMCS010000520.1 GCA_937862875.1 uncultured Comamonadaceae bacterium | reverse complement strand
ATATCGCCAGCGCCGACCTGGTGGACACCGACGTGGACGACTACGAAATGGTCGTGTTCGACGGTGGCAACACCAGCGGCGATACATGGAAGCATGTCTTCTTCCCGCGCCAGCGCGAGCACTACTTCGTTTACGAAGCTTGACCCCCCAAGCCCCTTCCGAGGGGCTTTTTCTTGCCCGCAGCGAAGGAAAGCGGATGCGGCGCGGTGCGGTTTCCTACGGGCGGACCGCTCACTCCAGGGCCATCCTTGCCCCATGTTCGTCGGCGTTGCCGACACATGCCCAGGCAGCCAAGACCTTCGAGGCTGCAAGCGCGGGAAACCGTGCTGGTCGTTTCTTCCTACGGACGTACCGCGTCCATCCACCCACAAGGGACCTCTCCCTTGTGGGCAGGGAATCCCTTGTTTTTCCTCAAGGAGATTCCCATGGATCGCTCTCTCATCAAGACCCTGATGCCTTCGCTTGTCGCGGGTCATGTGCCCCGCAACGTGCGGTCGATCAAGTACCGTGTGTTCGATGATCAGCCGCAGCCTTCGGCGCTGGGCTTCGCCTTCGATCCCCAGCCTTTCGACGGCAAGGTGGTCGCCGCGACGGACGATGCCATCGTCGTCAAGCTCAAACCCAGCGAGTTCGCGGTGCTCGACCCCAACCTGGTGACCGCCGTTCCCAGCGAAGGCGCCAAGGTGCATGTCCAACCGTATGCCCGCCACCGCTTCGACGGCCTGCGCGCGGACACCCCGGAAGTCATCACCGAGAAAACCTCGGATGGCACGCCTTACACCATCACGAGGCATATTCTCGGCTCCGCGCCAGCCAAGCTGCCCATCCCCGAGCCGCAGTGCATGGAGCTGGGCCAGCTCATCGAGCAGTTGGAGGAAATGCCGGCGCCCGACGGGTTCCGGCGCATCACCCACATGCTGGTCGATGCGGGCGCCCGGGACTTCACCTGGGTCGATCCCAAGCCGTCGAAGATCATCGAGACCCCGCCGGCGATCAGCTTCACGGTCTCGACCGCAAAGTTCGAGGGCCAGGTGACGATCCTCTACGACCGCGGCGGGGACACCTACGTGGTGGAACTGCGCCGCGACGGCGAGCTGGTCGATCGGCACGACGAGGTGTATTTCGACATGCTCGGCGAAGTGCTGGAGCGGCTCATCGACGACGGACGCTGGCGCCTGATCGACGTGAGCGTGATCGACGCCAAAGCGGCCCGCCGCCAGGCAGTGCCGGCATGACGTCCAAGGCCGGCGACTGCTGGGTGGTGTATTCGCCCAACGAGTCGGCCATCGGCGACAGCGCCGGCTTCTGGTCCAACGAGTTCGGCTGGGTCCCGTTCGACCAGGCGACGTGCTTCTCGGCGGAAGAGACCGGGAGCTTGCAGCTTCCGATCTCCACTGGCGGTGATGCGCGCTTCGTTCCATGGCAGGAGGCCCGGCGGCACTACGGCTGACGCCGAAGCCTACCGGCCGCATGCCCCACGGGCCTTCCATCCATCCGGGTGGAGGGCCTTTTCTTTTCCATTCCACACAGGAGATTTCAATCATGTCCCTGCGATTCAGAGGCTCCGACCTGCGCCCCGTGCTGGCCGAGGCGATCGCCACTCAGGGCCGCGTGATCCTCGCCAAGGATCAGGGCGTGTACTTCCTCGCCGAGCGCGGGGAACGACGCCCGGACGGTCGGGTGAAGCTGTTGGCCTATGCCGTCGGCTGCAACCCGGATACCGATCCGTTCGATGACTGGTGGGAGCTGGCACGCGCCGAACTGGGCGGCGACGACTTCGGCGAGTTCTTCGATCCGAAGGAAGGCGTCTTCGCACGCATCCTGCACGGCACGGACGACCTGATGCTGTCCGCCACCGCCACGCATCTGTCGCTGGAGGTGGTTCCCCCGGCATAGCGCAGCAACCGCCGCGCGGGCCCTCGCAGCCCCCATCCGGGGGCTTTCCTTTCTTCGTACCGCGGCCACCGCCGCGCGTGCGCGCTCGTCTCCGGCCGCCATGGCCTGCCTCGTCGGCCTGCCGCCGACATGCCCACGGAGACGACCGCATGCACGACCCGTTCAAGATCACCCAACCCACCTGCATCAGCTTCTCCGGGGGACGCACCAGCGCGTACATGCTCTGGCGTGTGTTGCAGGCCAATGGCGGCCTGCCTGCTGACACCGTGGTCTGCTTCGCCAACACCGGCAAGGAAGTGGAAGCGACCTTGCGCTTCGTGCGCGACTGCGCCGAACGCTGGCAGATGCCGATTCACTGGCTGGAATACCTGCCCATGGAGCCGGGCTTCATGCTGGTCGATTTCGAGCGAGCCAGCCGTCAGGGCGAACCGTTCGAGGCGCTGATACGCAAGCGCCAGTACCTGCCCAATCCCGTGGCGCGCGGCTGCACGACCAGCCTGAAGATTCGCCCGATGCACCGCTTCCTGCGGCACCTGGGCTGGACGGACTGGGACCAGATGATCGGCATCAGGGCCGACGAGCAACGGCGCGTCGCCAAGATTCGCGCACGCGGCCACTCCACCGAATCGACCCACGAAACCATGTGCATGCCGCTGGCGGATGCCGGCGTCACCGTGCGCGACGTGGGCACCTTCTGGCAGGCGCAGCCGTTCGACCTCGACCTGCTCACGGTCAACGGACGCACGCTCGAAGGCAACTGCGATCTGTGCTTCCTGAAGCCGCGCGGGCAGCGCCTGGCCCTCATCAAGGCCCGGCCCGAAGCCGCCGTGTGGTGGATTCGCATGGAATCCCTGAACTTGGCGAGCAAGCCCAGCGGCGCTCGGTTTCGCGCCGATGGCCCCAGCTACGCCGACCTGGCGCGCTTCGCCGCCGACCAGGGCGACCTGTTCGATGCCGCCGAGGAACCGCTCGCCTGCTTCTGCGGCGATTGATGCTGTGCGCACGGCATTGGCCTCGCCACGGCTGCAACTGGTGCCCGTGTCGCTGCGCACCGCCAATGCCTTCGTGCAGGAGCACCACCGACACCACCGCCCGGTTCAGGGGGCGAAGTTCGCGCTGGCGGTCACGCTGTCCGGCAGCGACAGTATTTGCGGCGTGGCCATCGTCGGTCGCCCGGTCGCGCGTCACCTGGACGACGGCTGGACCCTCGAAGTCACCAGGCTCTGCACCGATGGCGCGCCGAACGCCTGCAGCAAGCTCTACGGAGCCGCCTGGAAGGCGGCTAAGGCCCTGGGCTACACGCGGCTGATCACCTACACCTTGCCCGAGGAAGGCGGTGCCAGCCTGCGCGCTGCCGGCTGGCGGCTGGTCGGTACGCGCGGCGGCGGTACCTGGAGCCGCCCCAGCCGTCCTCGCGCCGACACCCCCGACCACCTGCGCGGCCCCAAGTGCCTGTGGCGCGCGCCTGACGGCGCGGACAAAGGGAAACGCCCGGATGCCGATTGATTGCTGTCGCGCGCGCGAGGCCCGGCCATGCTGACCCCATGCTTGCTGACGTTGTCAGCGACATGCCAGGCAACCATCGGTCTTCGAGGTTGCGTCGCAGTTCCCACTGCGTGACCGAGCCAGCTCGCACCGCATCCATCC
>CALMCS010000519.1 GCA_937862875.1 uncultured Comamonadaceae bacterium | reverse complement strand
CCAGCAGGCGCACCAGGAAGGTGAGCGTCGTGAAGGCCGCAGCGATCAGGTAGCTCTCGGTCCAGACATAGACCTGGCTGATCCAGTAGCGGAAGTTGTGGGTCTGCCCGTGGCTGGGCGCTCGGGCGCGCTCGGCGGTCTGGCTCATGTGCTCCAGCAGCCCCGAGCGCACGAACACCCATTCGTATCCGGTGTCCACCAGCTCGTGCGCCGTCCGTCCCGGCTCCTGTACGACCACGCTGCGCGTGAAGTGGCTGGACAGGTGCCCGAGTTCGTACTGCAGCATCTGCTGGGAGTGGCGCCAGCCCTGGTCCTTCCAGAACAGGTGCATGCCGACGCACTCCACCACGATCGAGAACAGCAGCGAGCCGATCAGCACCCCGAGTAACCGGAACGGTAAGGTGAGGGTGCCGACGATCAAGCCTTGGCGTTGGTTCTGCTCCCGCTGCGCGGTCGAGGCGGCATCCTTCATGGCACGGCCTCGTTGCCCGCGCCATCGTCGGCGCCGGTGGCCACCGCGTCGGGCTCGGCCGCAGCGGCATCGTCCAGCAGGTCGTCGGGCAAGGCCGCATCCTGCAAGGCCGGCGAGCTGGTGAACTCCCACCACTGCGTGGCCTCGCTGTAGCTCTGGCGCATGTACCCGGCCAGTTGCTGCAGGTCCGCCGGCATCACTTCATCCGGGTCCGGCGCCGGCAGCGGCATGCGTACCTTCCAAAGCTGGCCGCCCTGCAGCAGCGCGAAGCATTGGCCTTTGGGCAGTCCAACGACGTGCGACGGCTCGATCATCGGCACGCTGGACATGCTGATGCGGTCCTGCGTGTTGCTGGTGAAGTCCGTCGCGCCGCGGATGTCCGAGCTGTCGGTCGCGCCGGAGACGATGGTGGTCGTATAGACCTCGACCTTCGGCAACTGCCTCGTCAGCAGTTCGGCCGTGGCCGTCTCCCTGACCCTGAGCATGAACAGGTTGTTGAAGTTACCGATCACCTGACCGGCCTTCGCGCGGTTGCCGATGCGGGCCTCGATGTCCGAGAGCGTCTGCGTGTACGCCGTGACTTGCAGGCCGGCACCGCCGCCCTTGTTGATTAGCGGGATGAATTCATCGCCCATCAATTCATTGAATTCATCGGCATGAACGTTGATGGGCACGCGCGCACCGGCCGTTGCGCCCGGGAGGCCATCGTCGATCCCGTGCTTGTAGATGTGCCCGGCGACCGACACGAGATCGCTGAACATCGAATTGCCGACCGCTGCGGCAACCTCGGCGTCGGATAGCGCGTCCAGACCCACATAGACGACTGCGCGCTTTCGGATGACCTGCATCCAATCGAAGATCGGGCGCGGGTCGGCCAGGTCGGAATAGTTCGGCGCCAGAAGCTGGGAAATCTTCCCGCTGGTGAGCTTCTCCAGCAGCGGCAGCAACGACGCGACGATCTTGTCGAAATACGTCTTGTCGTAGCGAACCGCCGAGCGCAGGCCGTCGAGAACCGGGTCGTAGTTGCGGGCCTGGGAGAGGTACTGTTCCAGCGCCACCACGCGCTTCTCGCGCCCGATCATGTTGCGCGGGATGTTCTTCTCGTTGAGCTTGGCCTCGATCTGGACGATCACCTCCCAGGCCTTGGGCTCGGTCTTGGCGAAGTAGTGCTGGGCGTACTCGATGAACAGCGCGTCGATGTTGATGACGTGCCGCTGGATCAGCATGTAGTCCGGGCGCTGCCCCAGTTCCACCAGGGCGCGGGCGATGATGTTCACGAAGCGCCATGCGAACTCGCGGAACGCCGCGCTGTTGCCTTCGCCGGAGAGCTGCCCCGCCACCCGGGTCGCCACTTCCGAGATCCGGCCGAAGCGGCCCACGGCGTTGTAGCGGGCGCTGATTTCCGGCCAGCCCAAGTGGAAGATGTAGAACTCGCCTTCGCGGCCAGCGCGCTGGGCTTCGACGTACATCCGCTTCAAGAGATCGGCATCCCCCTTGGGATCGATGACGATGACGACCTCATGCTCGCCGGCGGCGTTCTTACGCCGGATGTCCTGGGTGACGAACAACTCGGCCAGGCGCGTCTTGCCCACCCGCGTGGTGCCCAGCACCAGCGAGTGCCCGACGCGCTCGCCCAGCGGCAGGCTGACGTCCACTTCGTCGGGCTCGATGCCGTGCAGCCTTGGCAGGCCGCCGACAGGCGGCAACGGGCGCACGGGGTTGAAAGGCACGTCCCAGCCCGTGAGCGCGGGCAGCCGGGACAGCGGGAACGGCGCGAACTCCAGCCGTTCCTCCAGGCGCCTGGCCAGCCGGTAGGCCGGCGTCGGCTCGACGTAGCGGCGAAACTCCGGCCGGTACGTCTGCATCAGCCTATGGGTGTGCTTCTGCTCCCAGAGAAACCCGCGCCCCACGAACAGCCGCTGCTGGCTGACCGGCACGTCCTTGCTCGTCATCACGTAGCGCGGCAGGCGGCGGATGTTGCGCCGGTAGCGCAGGATGACGCGGGCATCGCGGTAGCGGATCGCGCCGTAGGCGCCGAACGCCAGCGCGCTGCCGACGCCCATGGACGGGCTCAGCGCGAGCGACCATGGGGCCACCAGGGACAGAAACGCGGCGCCCGCACATGCGGCAACGGTGTATAGCTCCACCGCTGGGCGAAGCAGAACCTCGACCGGCTGTTTCCCCGACATGGCTTCATTGCTCGATGCCGGTGGCCGTGATCAGCGCCGGGTAGTGCCGCAGGCCCAGGCGATCGGCCAGGTCGTCGCTGGCAACGGGGGCGAGCGGCAAGCCTGGCGCCAGCGCGCGCAGCCGCGCCAGGCCCTGCGCGGTCTCGACGTTGACCACCAGGCCGACCGCGCCACGTTCGCGCAAAGCGGCGGCGCGGCGCTGCAACCAGGCCCGGGAAGCCTCGTCGTCGCCGATGACCACGAACGGCCGCAGGCCGGGCGCTTCAATCACACGCCGCGCGACGGTGCCAGGCGTGAGCTTGGCGCTGCGCACCGGCAGCATCGCGGCTTCGTCCGCCGGTGTGGCAGGAAGCTGGGGCGTCGGGATGGACGGCCGCGCCGGTGCGTTGGCGCGCGGCTGGAGATTCAGGGCTTCGTAGTACGGCAATGCCGACGTGCCGCCACGGTCCTCGACAACGATCAGTGGCTCGCCGGCACGCGAGGCCAGCGGCAGGCCTGACAGCAGCATGAGTAGGCCCGTGAACGCGAGATGGGCGGGATGGGGTTTCGTCATGGGGAGGTCTCCTGGCGCGCCGCGAGGACCGCGGCGGCTGGTCGCGTGCCCTGCACGCGGGCAAGGTGGCGCGACACGCTGCGCCGATAGCGGGCGGCGGGCTCGCCGCCTGCGGGGCGGTGGTAGCGGCCGATCGCCAGCAGCCAGTCCTCGCCGGGGGTGTGCTGCTCCTTCAGGATCTCGGCGGCAACGGCCAGGTTGCGATACGGATCCAGCAGGTCGCACGCGCCGGTAAAGCGGTGCTTGTGGTAACCGAGGTTGATCTGGCCCAGGCCCGCATCAATGCGCGTGTGCGGCGTGGCGCGCATCGCCTGCTGCAGGCCAGCGCAGGCGTCGGCGCGCGTGGCGAAGCGGCGCGACTGGCCGGCGACGTTGAGGGACCACGGCCACGGCACCAGGCGCCCGTTGCGCCGGATGCCGCTCTCCTGCAAGGCCACGGCGTAGAGCACGGTC
>CALMCS010000518.1 GCA_937862875.1 uncultured Comamonadaceae bacterium | reverse complement strand
GGTCAGCGCCGCACAGGGCAGGGTGCTGGCCTGCGTTGGGGTGAGCGAGGTGGGCGCTTTGACGGCCCATTGTTCACTGAGCAGCACATGCGATGCCAGCACGCCCGGTCCGGGCGAACCGAGCGCTGCGGCGTTGCTGGGTGCTGCTCCGTCGATCCAATCGGTGACGAAGGTGCTGATGACTCGTTCGCCACCTTGCCAGCGCCGAACGCCTTCACCGGTGGCGACGACCACGCCCGCCATGTCCGAGCCCGGGACGTAGGGCAGCGTGGGCTTTTGTGGGTAGGAGTCGCTGGCGAGCAGCAGGTCACGGTAGTTCAGTGACACCGCATCGACCTTCACCAAAATCTGCCCGGGGCCGGGTTGGGGAATAGGGGCCTCGGATCGCTTCAGGTGCTGGATTCCGTAGTCGGTGAATGCCCATTGGCGCATGTGTTTGTCAGTCACGGTGATTCCTTGTTGAAGAGTGGGATCACCGATACTATCGGCGCACAATGTTCGGCAGTGGTGCATTTCAATCGGTTCAATGGATAGGAAAATTCCCCAATGAATGAACGGCTCAGCGGTGTGGAAGCGTTTGTCGCAGCGGTGGAGACCGGCAATTTCGCGCTGGCGGCGGTGCGCTTGCAGCTCACCCGTTCCGCGGTGGCGAAGAGCGTGGCGCGGCTGGAGGAGCGCCTTGGCACGCGGCTGTTTCAGCGCACCACACGCAGCCAAAGCCTGACCGAGGACGGGCATATCTACTACGAGCATTGCCGCCGCGCGTTGTCCGAGCTCGATGCCGCCGATTCAGCGGTCGAGGCGGGACGCACCACGCCGCAAGGTCTGCTGCGGGTGACCATGCCCGAGCTGATTGGGCGCGAGCTGATAGCTCCGGTGTTGATGGAGCTGGTGCGCGAGCATTCGCAACTGCGCCTGGAAATCATGTTCAGCGATGGCGTGGTCGATTTGTTTGAGGAACGCTTCGATCTTGCGGTGCGCAGCGGCCCGCTGGGGGACAGCGCAGCACTCGCCGCGCGTCCGCTTGGGGCGCAGTGGATGGGGGTGTTCGCATCGCCGGCCTACCTCGCGCAGCATGGCCAACCCCAGAGCATGGAGGCGCTGATCGCCGATCCCGAGGGGCATCGCTTCGTGGACTATTCCCGCCAAAGTTCGCCGCATCCCTGGCAGTTTTACGACGCGCAAGGCCGCACGGTTCGATTCGATACCTCCGCCCGTTCCGACTTCACCTGCAACAGTCTGGGGGCCAACGTGACGGCGGCTCTGCAGGGGCTGGGCTTGACGCGTCTGCCCGAGTGGCTGGTGGAAGATGAACTGAACGCTGGCACCCTGGTGCGCGTGTTCGCCGAACCACAGCCCTATGGTTACGTCCTCAACGCGATCTGGCCCAAGGCACGCGCGCTGCCACTCAAGACCCGGGTTGCGATTGACAGATTGGTGGAGCGCCTGGGTCGCCGGTTGGCGCAGCGTTGAATGGGCGGCATCGACGCACCCCTTGTTGAGTCATCCACCCATAAAAAACGCAGCTTGCTTGAGCACGCCAAGTGCACTCAAGAAAGCTGCGTTGGAAGAAGTGGGGCCCATCCGAGCCCGCTTCTCTGTGGAACTGATCTGGATCAGTCCGCTGTCGGTGGCACGTAGCCCTGCGCTGCGTCCGCACCGCCGCCGAAGAAATGGTTCTCCATCTGACGGGCCAGGTACTGGCGTGCGCGCGCATCTGCCAGGTTCAGGCGGTTCTCATTGACCAGCATGGTCTGGTGCTTGAGCCAGTCTGCCCATGCCTGTTTGCTCACATTTTCATAGATGCGTTTGCCCAGTTCACCGGGGTACGGAGCGAAATCGAGGCCGTCGGCTTCTTGGCCGAGTTTGATGCATTGGACGGTACGTGCCATGGGACAACCTATTCGTTAGAAGATTTTTGAATATAGAACTGAAATCTTAATCGTTTCAGTTTTGATGAATCACTTTCAGAATCCATGGCATCGGCTCGAAAACACAAAACAGCCGTGTCAATTCAAGCAACTGCACAAGAAAGCGCGCCATGAAGAAAGATCGCCGTCACTTTATCAAGTTTCCGCTGGGACTCGGGCTGTTTGGGGCCTTAGCCCTGACAGGAATGTCGTCGTTCGCGGCGGATCCGGTCAGTTTTCTGAATGTTTCCTACGACCCGACGCGTGAGTTGTATGTGGAATACAACCAGGCCTTCGCCAAGCACTGGAAGGCCAAGACCGGTCAGGACGTGCAATTCCGGCAGTCGCATGGCGGCTCGGGCAAGCAGGCGCGCTCGATTCTGGATGGCATTGATGCCGATGTGGCCACGCTGGCGTTGGGCGGGGATGTGGATGCGCTGGTCAAGCCCGGTCTGGTCAAGGCCGATTGGCAGCAGCGCCTGCCGCACAACTCCGCGCCTTACACCTCGACGATCGTGTTTCTGGTGAAAAAGGGCAATCCCAAGGGCATCAAGGACTGGGACGATCTGATCAAGCCGGGCGTGGGTGTGATCACGCCCAACCCCAAGACCTCGGGCGGTGCACGCTGGAACTATCTGGCGGCCTGGGAGTTTGCCAAGCGCAAGTATGGCGGCGATGCGCAGGCCAAGGAGTTTGTCGGCAAGCTGTTCCAGAACGTGCCCGTGCTCGACACCGGCGCGCGTGGCTCGACGATCACCTTTGTGCAGCGCGGCGTGGGCGATGTGTTGCTGGCCTGGGAAAACGAGGCGTTCCTCGCGCTCAAGGAGTTTGGTCCGGAGAAGTTCCAGATCGTCGCGCCTTCGCTGTCGATCCTGGCCGAGCCTTCGGTGGCGGTGGTCGACAAGGTAGTGGACAAGAAGGGCACGCGCGCCCTGGCCGAGGAATACCTGAAGCATCTGTACTCCGACGAGGGCCAGGAGATCGCCGGCAAGAACTTCTACCGCCCAACGAGCGAAAAGGCCAAGGCCAAGTTCGACAAGCAGTTTCCACAGCTGACGCTGGTGACGATCGATCAGGCATTTGGTGGCTGGGCCAAGGCCGACAAGGCGCATTTTGCCGATGGCGGCAGCTTCGATCAGATCTTCACCAAGAAGCTGCACTGACATTGAGATTGAGTGAGTCCTGAGGCTTTGAACCGGAGGTAAATCCCATGACAACCGCGCCCGCTACATCTTCATCTTCTTCATCTGTTGCTTCAGCGGCATCGCATTCGCTGAATGCCGTCGCCAAGCCCTTGCGTTCGCTGTGGCTGAACGCGCTGGCCCGATTCCGTACGCCGTTGGGTGCCAATGCCGAGCAGTTGGATCAGCAGCGAATGCGGGATGTGAATGCGCAGGCGCTGAGCACGATGGATGCGCTGTTGTTGACGGATCTTTCTCCGGTGTTTCTTTCATCGATGGAGCGATGTAGCTGTGAAGACGAGTACGACGAATACGACAGGTACGACGAGATCGACACCCGTTGCATGCCGTTCATTCGTCCACCACGGTGATCACGGCCACCACGGTCACCACGGTCATTCCACACTCCATTTTTGAAAGATTCACACCATGTCTGCTCCAGAAAAAACCATTCGACTCAGTCTTCTCCAACTCACCGCCGCCGCCTGGGGGCTGGGCCTGAAATCCAGCGCCGATGCGCAAGCCGATCGGCGTGATCGCGGCGAACAGAGCGCTGCCGGTTGGATGCTCGGCTTTGCGATCTCCTACTGATCGCCAGTACCTGGACGTCTGCTTTTACTTTTGAATTTCTACCTGCTATCCGGAGAAAAAAACCATGTCCATTCAAGCTGTGAATGTGCGCAATCAGTTCAAGGGAACCGTGCGTGAAATTCTGCGCGGCGAAGTGGTGTCCGAAGTCGATGTGCAAACGCCGTGGGGCGTGGTGACATCGGTGATCACCACCCGCTCGGTCGACGAGCTGGGCCTGACCACCGGCTCCGAAGTCGTCGCCCTGGTGAAGTCCACCGACGTGTTCATCGCCAAATTGTGAGACCCGATTCGGCCCTTGGAAGGGGCTGATGTTTTCATCGCCGAGGCGCGTTGCATGCAAGAAAAGGCGTGCACGCGCTTGCTCGGCGTTCCGGCATTTCTTCATATCAAGAACAACACCAAAAAAGAGCATCATGAATTTTCAGCAACTGCGGTCCGTCAGAGAGACCGTGCGAAGAGGCTTCAACCTCACCGATGTCGCCGCCATGCTGCACACATCGCAGCCGGGCGTCAGCCGCCAGATTCGCGAGTTGGAAGACGAGCTGGGCGTGGACTTTTTCGTGCGCGCCGGCAAGCGCCTCACCGGGTTGACGCAGCCCGGCAAGATCCTGCTGCCGATCGTCGAGCGTTTGCTGCTCGAGGCCGAAAACCTCAAGCGCGCGGGCGACGATTTCGCGCGCAGCGAGCGCGGCGGCTTGGTCGTTGCCGCCACCCACTCGCAGGCACGCTACGCGCTGCCGCAGGTGGTGAGAGATTTTCGGGCGCTGTTCCCGCAGGTGCCGCTGCATCTGCGCCAGGGCTCGCCGCAGCAGATCGCACAGATGCTGATGTCCGGCGAGGCCGATATCGGCGTGGCGACCGAGGCGCTGGCCGGGTTCGAGCAACTGGTCACCTTGCCGTGCTACCGCTGGTCGCACTCGATCATCGTGCCGCCGGGTCACCCACTGCTCGCGCTGAGTGAAAAAAGCCAGCTCACGTTGGAGCAATTGGCCGCCTATCCCATCATCACCTACGACGCGGGCTACACGGGCAGGGCGCACATCGACGACGGTTTCGCGCGCGCCGGGCTGGAGCCAGAGATCGTGCTGACCGCCATGGATGCGGACGTCATCAAGACCTATGTGGAGCTGGAGATGGGCGTCGGCATCGTCGCCTCGATCGCCTTCGACCCCGAGCGCGACCGCCATCTGCATGCGATCGATGCACGGCATCTGTTTGAGGTGAACCTCACGCGCCTCGGCCTGCTGCGCGGCACCTGGTTGCGCAGCTACGCGTACCGCTTCATCGAGTCGTTCGTTCCCACGCTGACGCGTGATGTGGTGCAGGAGGCGCTGCGCGCAGAGTATGTGGAGTGCGACTACGTGATCTGATGGGTGAGCAGGAGCCGGAACCGGAACGAAAAAATTTCTTGGCCGATCAACGGACCTTTGGTTTTTTGACTCGGTATTCAAACGCGATCAACGCAGTGAGCAGAGCCCGGTAACTGGGCCCCCGAATGACGAGA
>CALMCS010000517.1 GCA_937862875.1 uncultured Comamonadaceae bacterium | reverse complement strand
TGCCTGGAGCAGTTTGACCGGCCACAAGTGGGGCAGTTTGGGGTGGCCATCGGGGGCCAAGACACGCACCGAATGAACGAGTCAGGATATTTTGAAGTGAGATGGATGGGAGAAGATAAGAATATTTCGAGATTTCCGCTACCGTATTGATAGCGCGAAATCACGAAATATCTGGTAGGGCCTCCCAGAGTCGAACTGGGCACCAACGGATTATGAGTCCGCTGCTCTAACCAAGCATGAGCTAAGGCCCCGGGAAATTCTTGCGGTGTTTCTTGCCAGCATTGCACCGGCAAAACAACTATTGTAAGTGCTTAACTTCGATGACTCAGTGCGTTCGTCACCAATTTGGAGGTGATGTCGACGATCTGGATCATTTTGTCGTAAGGCATTCGGGTGGGGCCGATGACGCCGAGTGTGCCTACGATCTGGCCGTCTACCTCGTACGGGGCGCTGACGACCGAGAGTTCTTCGAAGGGGACGACCTGGCTTTCGCCGCCTATGAAAATGCGCACACCTTCCGCTTTGCTGGAGATGTCGAGCAGTCGGAGGATTTGCGTTTTCTGTTCGAACAGGTCAAAGGCGCGGCGCAGGTTGCCCATGTCGCTGGAGAAGTCGGTGACCGAGAGCAGGTTGCGTTCGCCCGAGATCACGACCGTGTCCGTCGTTTCTGTGCTCGCGTCCGGGGCCACGCTGACGGCGGCTTGCATCAGGGTGCCGATTTCGCCGCGCAGCATTTCGACTTCGGTTTGCAGGCGTTCGCGCACCTGCTCCATCGTGAGGCCGGAGTAGTTGGTGTTGAGAAAGTTGGCGGCCTCCACCAGTTGGGAGGAGGTGTAGTCGGCCTGGGTGAAGATCACGCGGTTCTGTACGTCTCCGTCGGGGGAGACGATGATGACCAGCAGGCGTTTTTCCGACAGTCGCATGAATTCGATGTGTCGAAACACCGAGGGTCTGCGCGGTGACATGACCACGCCGACGAACTGCGAGAGGTTGGACAGCAGTTGGGCCGCGTTGGCGATGACTTTCTGTGGCTGCTCGGGCATGAGCTGCATCGCCGGCAGTTGATCGCGTTGCACCGTCAGCATGGTGTCGACGAACAATCGGTATCCCCGGGCCGTGGGAATGCGGCCCGCCGAGGTGTGGGGGCTGGCGATCAGGCCGAGCTCTTCCAGATCGGCCATGACGTTTCGAATGGTTGCGGGTGAAAGCTCCAGGCCCGAGGCGCGGGACAGCGTTCTGGAGCCCACGGGTTGGCCGTCGGCAATATAGCGCTCGACTAGGGCTTTCAACAACAACTTGGCACGGTCATCAAGCATCTGGACATTCTAAGGCGGTGGGGCCAAGTTCGTTGGTGGGTGCGCAATGTTGCTGTGACCGACGTTGCAGACAAGTTTGCTCTTTATTTGCTAGCTTAACCCTTGGCGCACATGCCGACACTCAGTGCAATTTCGCTGGCGGTACGCGCGGGCATGATATACAAGCATCTCATGCATTCCCCGGGTGTGATTTCATGCCTTGGCTCATCGAACGAGCGCCGCTTTTTGCAGCGTGTGAAACGGTGGATCAAGAAAATCACATCGCTTTTAATGATGTAATTTCCGAATGACCCAGAACTTTCGCAAAGTCGCACTCATTGGCAAATACCAGCGCCAAGTTTCTGATGCCGCGTCGGAGAAGTCCCGACTGGCTTTGGAAGATATTGGCAAGTTTCTCGTCGAGCAAGGCTGCGAAGTCATGCTCGAGGCCGAGACCTATGCCAATACCGGTTTGAGCGGCTACAGCGTCGCGGTGACCAAGGAGATCGGCGCGCATGCCGAACTGGCCCTCGTGGTCGGCGGCGACGGCACCATGCTGGGCGTGGGGCGTCAACTGGCGTCCTATGGCACGCCGCTGGTCGGCATCAACGGCGGTCGGCTGGGTTTCATTACCGATATTGCGCTGGAAGATTATCAGTGCGCACTCGCGCCGATTCTGCACGGTGACTACGAAGAAGACGTGCGTCCGATGATGCACGCGCGGGTCATGCGCGGCGAGGAATGCGTGTACGAGGCCTTGGCGTTGAACGACGTGGTGGTCAATCGCGGATCGACCTCGGGCATGGTGGAGTTGCGCGTGGAAGTGGGCGGCGTGTTCGTGTCCAACCAGCGCGCCGACGGATTGATCGTGGCGTCTCCGACGGGATCGACGGCCTATGCGCTGTCTGCCGGTGGCCCCATGCTGCACCCTGCCCTGCGCGGTTGGGTGCTGGTGCCTATTGCGCCGCATACCTTGTCGAACCGCCCGATCGTGCTGCCCGACTCGTCCGAGATCGCCATCGAGGTGGTGGGCGGGCGCGATATGTCCGCCAACTTTGACATGCAGTCGCTGGCCACGCTGCTGCATGGCGATCGCATTCTGGTGAAGCGCGCCGAACATTCCGTGCGCTTTCTGCATCCGCGCGGCTGGAGTTATTTTGCAACGCTGCGCAAGAAGTTGCGCTGGAACGAAGGAAGCTCCTGATCATGGCGCTCAAACGTATCGCGCTCCGCGATTTTGTGATCGTTCAGTCGCTGGATCTGGATCTTTCCAGCGGCTTCACCGCGCTCACCGGCGAGACGGGTGCCGGTAAATCGATCCTGATCGACGCACTGCAATTGCTGCTGGGCGCGCGCGCGGAGACCGGCGTGATTCGCGAGGGTGCGGATCGCACCGAGCTGTGTGCGGAGTTCGATCGTCCCGACGCCCTGGCCGAGTGGTTTCACGAAGCCGGCATCGAACCCGACGAGGGGCTGCTGATTCGCCGCACCATCGACACGCAGGGCAAGAGCCGCGCGTGGATCAACGGCACGCCGGTGACGGCCACGCAGCTGCGTTTTCTGGGCGAGCATTTGCTGGACATTCACGGTCAGCACGCGTGGCAGAGTCTCACGCGCCACGACAGTGTGCGCAGTCTGCTCGACGCCTATGCCGGAGTGCAGACGCAGTCGCTGGCCGCGCTCTGGACCGATTGGCGCGACAAGCGCAAGGCGCTCGACCATGCGCATGCCGCGCAAGGCACCTTGCAGCAGGAGCGCGAACGGCTGCAGTGGCAGATTGGCGAGGTGGAAAAACTCTCTCCGCACGCGGACGAGTGGGACGAACTCAACGCGCAGCACGCCAAGCTCTCCAACGCCCAATCGCTGCTCGACAACGCGCAGGAGGCGCTGCAGTCTCTCGAAAACGAAGATGACGACACGAGCGCGCTGTCGCGGCTCGCCCATGCTCAGAATCTGCTGCAGAGTTACGAGCATGTCGACGACGCGTTTCGTTCGATGAACGAGGTGTTGTCCGCCAGCCTCGCGCAGGCCGAAGACGTGGTGCGCTCGCTGCAGGGATTTTTGCGCCATACCGAATTGGAGCCGCAGCGGCTTGCGGAACTCGACACGCGATTGTCGCTTTGGATTTCTCTGGCGCGCCGCTACAAGCGCCAGCCGCAAGACCTGCCGGGATTGTGGGAAGGCTGGAAGAGCGAGCTGCGCACGCTCGATGTCGCCGCCGATCTGGATGCGCTGGCCCAGCAGGAAAGCACCAGCCGTGCGGCCTACGAAAAAGCGGCGCGGGTACTCTCGCAAAAGCGGGCCAAGGCCGCGCCTCAGTTGGCCGGTGCGGTGACACAGGCGATGCAGAACCTCGGCATGACCGGTGGACGATTTGTGGTGCAGATCGAACCGGCGGCAGAGCCCAGTTCGCAAGGTCTGGACCATGTGAGCTTTCTCGTGAGCAGCCATCCGGGCATGACGCCCAAGCCCATCGGCAAGGTCGCGTCGGGCGGTGAGCTCTCGCGTATCTCGCTGGCGATTTCGGTCACCACGAGTGAGTTGGGCGAAGCGCCCACCCTGATTTTTGACGAAGTGGATTCGGGCGTGGGCGGTGCGGTCGCCGAAACGGTGGGCCGGCTCATGCAGCAATTGGGCAAGGCGCGACAGGTGCTGACCGTCACGCATCTGCCGCAAGTCGCGGCCTGTGCCGATCACCATCTGGTGGTTGCCAAACACAAGAGCGCACAAGGAACCACCAGTTCAGTCAAGCAAGCAGAGGCCGACGCACGCGTACAGGAAATTGCCCGTATGCTGGGCGGAGAGAAATTGTCCGCAACGACGCTCGCGCACGCGCGGGAAATGCTGGATCTGCCGCAGGCGGCGGTCCACTGACGCTGCAGTGGTCGACAGTTTCAACGGGATCAGCGGTTCTTCAATTTTGGGTTTGTGGTGAGGGCTATGGCGCTTGAAATTGTGCTTGTCACCGGTATGTCCGGTTCGGGAAAATCCGTGGCATTGCGGGCCTTGGAAGACGCAGGTTTTTACTGTGTCGACAATCTGCCGCCTGAACTGCTGACCGCGTTTGTCGCGCTGGAGCACGTGAATCACGGCAACCGGCTGGCGATTGCGATCGACGTGCGCAGTGCGACCGCGCTGCCGCTGGTGCCAGAGCAACTCAAGACATTGCGCGAGCAGGACGTGCGCGTGCAATGCCTGTTTCTCGACGCGACGACCGAGACTTTGGTGCGTCGCTTCTCGGAAACGCGCCGCCGCCATCCGCTGTCCAAGGACGAGTTGCGTGACGGTCAGAACGCCCTGCTCCAGACCATCGAGCTGGAGCGTGAATTGCTGGCTGAGCTGCGCGAGCAATCGCATGTGATCGACACCAGCGCGATTCGGGCCTCGCAGTTGCAGGGCTACGTGAAGAGCCTGATGTCGGTGCCGCCGAGCCGCATGATTCTGGTGTTTCAGTCGTTCGCCTTCAAACGCGGCGTGCCGGTGGATGCCGACTATGTGTTCGACGTGCGCATGCTGCCCAATCCGCATTACGAACCCGACCTGCGCGAGCTCACCGGCAAGGATGCGCCCGTGATCGAGTTCCTGGATCAGCAGCCCGAAGTGAATCTGATGGAGCAGGACATTTCCCAGTTTCTGGGACGCTGGCTCGACGCGCTGGCCGAGAACCATCGCAGCTACGTGACGGTGGCCGTGGGTTGTACCGGTGGCCAACACCGTTCGGTCTATCTCGTGGAGCGCCTGGCCGCACACTTCAGCCCGCACTGGAACACGCTGCGCCGGCACCGCGAGTTGGATGCCAAGGCAAGCGGTCAGTAACTGATTCCGCGGGGAGCGAGAACGCTTAGAGCGTCGCCAGCAATTTGCGGATCGGTGCCGGCAGGCCGAGCGCGCCCCATTCGGTGGGCGCGAAAAAGCCAGCGCCCTCCGGAGCCTCGGCTTCTCGGCGCTTGGCTTGCGCCGCTGTCATGCGCGCCACCACCGGATGCAGATACAGGTCACGATGCGTCAGCACATGCGTGACCACCGCCAGATCGTCGGCCTGCGAATCGGCCGTCAGAACCTGTTCTAGCGACTCGCGCTCTTCAAACACCGGTGGGCAGTACAGCCCCGCCCAAATCCCTGTTTGCGGTCTGCGCTCCAGCCACAAGCGCCCTGCCGTGTCGCGCTCCAGCAGCAGCCACCACGAATGCGCACTGCGCTTGACCTTGCGCGTGCGCACAGGGTACTTCGTCGGGTCGCCCTCTTTGTGTGCCACGCACACCGACTCCAGCGGGCACAGCATGCAGGCGGGAGACTTCGGCGTGCAGATGCCGGAGCCCAAATCCATCATGCCCTGCGTGTAGCGCGGCATGTTGGTGGGCAGATCGTCGACCGGCAACAGTTGATCGGCCAACGCCCACAGCTTGCGCTCGTTGCTGGCGACGGCGAGGTCTTCGCCAAACCCCAGCACGCGCGTCAGCACGCGGCGCACGTTCGCATCCAGAATGGCCGAGCGTTGCCCAAAGCAGAACGAGGCAATCGCGCCGGCGGTGGATCGACCGATGCCCGGCAGGGTCGACAGCAGCTCGACGGTGTGCGGGAATTCGCCACCGAACTCGCTCACCACCTGCTGCGCGCAGCGATGCAGATTGCGGGCGCGGCTGTAGTAGCCCAGGCCGCTCCAGAGCGCCAGCACATCGTCCTGAGGGGCTGCGGCCAGCGCGCGTACATCGGGAAAGCGTGCGAGAAAGCGCGCGTAGTAATCCAGTACGGTGGTGACCTGCGTTTGCTGCAGCATGATCTCCGAAAGCCACACGCGATATGCGTCCCGTGTGTTCTGCCAGGGCAGATGATTGCGGCCATGCTCTTTTTGCCAACGCACAACCTGCGTGGCAATTTCGGGAATCCCAACTGTCATCAAAAATCGATCAACTGAATAGCAAGTCTTCGGCGTCTTCGGCTTGCGCCATGCGCTCTTGTGGTGCGAGCGGAGTGTGCACCAGACGGTCCGTCATCGCGGCCAGGCGTACGCCGAGTTCGAGCAGATGCACTTCGGCAGACTCGATTTCGGCGATGCGTTCGACGAGGCCATTGGCCGCGCCCTGGATGCGGTCCACGGCTTCGATGCGGCGCGAGAAACTGCGCTTGCGCTCGCGCAATTGCGCGTCGAGTTGCGCGGTGGCCGTTTTGCTCCACAGCTCCAATTCATTGGAGGCGGAGTCCAGCACCGCGCGCAGGCGCAGCGTCAGGCCGCGCAACAGGCGCTGGGCAAATTCGGGCTGCGCCAAACGCAGCGTATTGCCCATGCCAATGTATTGTTCGTGACGGCGTTCGATCTCGGACACGTCGGCCACATAGGCGTCGAAATTCGGCGGCGGTGGCACCTGCAACGAAAAGCCGAATTCGGCATTCAGTTGGCGGAAGGTGCCGGCCAGCATCTCGCGAATCTCAGCGCCCGAGACCTGTGCCGATCCGAGCACCGCGCGAATGCGGGTGAACGTGTCGGCGTAGACCTTGCGCAGACCGATCTTGAGCATGCCGCCCTGCAGCGTGTCTGCCAGCGGCGCGACCTCTTCCTTCAACGCACGCGAGCCGAGGCGGTGGAACACGTCGCGCATCATTTTCAGATGCACGGCGCGCAGCGCCTGCACCTTGGCGGTGCTGGAATCGAAGTCATGCTGCTCGACCTCGATGCGGCCACGCATGGCTTGAATCACGGTGGAGTTCTTGCCGCGCAGACTGTTGAGCTCCGACATCTGGTCGTCCAGATCGCGGCGGCGAATGTTCAGTACGCGTGTGGTCTCGGCGTGCAGACCGGCGACGCCGTTGGCCACGACGCCACGCAAGATGGATTGGCGACGGCCCAGAATGCCCTCGCCCAAGGCCTCTTCCAGGTGCGGCAAGCCGCTGGCTTCCAGCAGCACATCGTCACATTGGATCTTGGCGACCAGGCCCTTCTGCGCCGACACCGGCACCACCTGGCTGAGCGACACGCCCAGAATATCGGCCGAGTTGCGGCACTGCTGATCGAGCTGTTCCTGCACCTGGGTCGGCGAGCTCAGCGTGTCCCACAGCGTGTCGATCTTGTTGAGCACCACCAGCCGCGTCTCGTGGCTCTCGGCGGCCGCGCCCAGATGCTCACGCCAGATCGACAGATCGGAACGGGTCACACCCGTATCGGCACCCAGGATGAACACCACGGCGTGTGCCTGTGGAATCAGGTTGATCGTCAATTCAGGCTCGGCACCGACCGCGTTCAGGCCAGGCGTATCGAGAATCACCAAGCCCTGCGTCAGCAGCGGATGCGGCACGTTGATGAGGGCATGTCGCCACATCGGCACATCGACCAGGCCCTTGGCATCGACCAGCGGGTTGTCATCGGGAGAATCGTCGTGCCAGAAACCAAGTGCGCGGGCCTCGTCGATCGGGACGTGGCGTACTTCCGACACTTTGGAGAGCGACTGCGCCATTTGCTGGGCGTCGTCGATATTCAGCGCGATTTCATGCCACTGGTGTTGTTTCAGTCGCCATTCCGCCAGGCCTTGTGGCTTCAGGCGGGTTTCGATCGGCAGCAGGCGCAGGCACGGCGCGGTGCCGGACTCGTAGGACAGCTCGGTCGGGCACATCGTGGTGCGGCCGGCGCTGGCAGGCATGATGCGGCGGCCGTAGTCGGCAAAGAAGATCGCGTTGATCAACTCCGATTTGCCGCGTGAGAATTCCGCCACAAAAGCGACCATGACCTTGTCGCTGCGCACCTGATCTTCCAGCCGCTGCAGGCGTTCTTCGATGGACGCGTCCATCAAATCATGCGAGCTCATCCATTCAGCCAGCTGCTTGAGCTGCTGGGCAAACGAGCGCTTCCAGGCGCCATGCTGGTCAAACTGTTCGTTGAATGAGGGTCCCACGGTAGGTATGCTTTTTCTTTATTGTTGTTCCGCATCAATCACCTGAAGGTGAGTGATACGGGGGTTGCTATTCATTTATATAACGCAATATAGCATCGCCTTACAGGAATGCACCAAAGGTTTCAGCCTATGGTTTCTGGCATTGCGCGCAGAAAAAGCTGCTGCGTTGGCCCTGTCGCAACTGCTTGATCGCCGTGCCGCACACCTTGCACGGCAGGCCTTCGCGGCCATAGACGTTGGCTTCGAGCTGAAAATGCCCCGCCATGCCGTCCGCGGCCGAGAAGTCGCGCAGCGTGGTGCCCCCGCTCTCCACCGCGCGGGCCAGGACTTCGCGAATCGCCAGAAACAAACGCCTGGCGCGCAGTGGGCCGATCTTGTTGCTTGCCGTCATCGGGCGAATACCCGAGAGAAACAGAACCTCGGAAGCGTAGATATTGCCCACGCCCACCACGATCTTGCCGCTGAGCAGCAGTTGCTTGACGGGAAGTCGACTCGCCTTCAAACCCCGCATGAACGCGGGCAGCTCGAAGTCATCCTCCAGCGGCTCCGGCCCGAGCTTGGCCAACAATTTGACCGCCAGCGGATCATCGTCACCGGTGACGGCCAACACCGCGCCGAATCTGCGCGGGTCGTGCAGACGCAACAGTCCCTTGTCGGTTCGCAGTTCAAAGTGATCGTGCGTACCGAGCGGCGGCAGCTCGCCGGCAAAGCGCAGGCTGCCCGACATGCCCAGATGCAGCATCAACATGCCGCGGTCCAGATCGACAAGTAAATACTTACCGCGCCGCCGCACCTGCAACACCCTGCGCCCTATCAGACTTTGCGGCTCGACACCCAGGGGCCAGCGCAGCGGCTTGCCAAGAAAGACAGAATTAATGTGCGCGCCACTGATCTGGTCAGCAAAGCTGCGTCTTGTGACCTCTACCTCAGGTAACTCGGGCATATCAACAATCACTTTCCTTCAGCAGGTGCAGTCGCATAGATTATTATGGCCTGATGGTGCAAATTCATCGTTTCCGGGTAGTTGCGTTGGCCGTGGCTTTGGCCCTGCAAGCCCATGTTTCGTGGGCGCAAACGCCCGCCGAGCCAGAACCTGCCGCTGCTGCGCTGCCTTCCGAGGCAGAGGACGCCAGTGACGACCAGGCTGCCGTCGACGCGGAGCTGTTCTACGAATTGCTGGTGGGGGAACTCACCACCAGTTATGGCGACCCCGCCTCGGGCTACGCGCTCATGCTCGACGCGGCTCGCCGCAGTGGGCAGGAGCAGCTGTACCAGCGCGCCACGCAGATCGCGCTGCAATCGCGCTCCGCGGAAAGCGCCTTGATTGCGGCCAGGTCCTGGAAAGAGGCCTTCCCCAATTCCAAGGATGCCAACCGCTATCTGCTGCAGATTCTGGTGATCCTCAACCGCGTTGACGAAACGGCGGGTCCGCTCAAGCAGGAACTTGCCAACGCGCCCGAACGCCTCAGACTGGTCACGCTCAAGGCGCTGCCGCAAATTTACGGCCGCGTCAGCGACAAGGCACTGGCGGCCAAGGTCGTCGAAGGTGCTGCCGCCAGCGAGCTGAACAACCCCATTACCGGCTCCACCGCATGGACCACGATTGGTCGCATGCGCCTGACCGCCGGTGATGCAAAGGGTGCGCTCGAAGCCGCCAAGCGTGCGCTTGAACTGAACTCATCGGATGAAGGCGCAGGCCTGCTGTCGCTCGAATTGATCGAGAGCGACGCTCCCGGTGCGGAAGCGCAGCTCAACGCCTATCTGGCGAACAAGCCCAGCCCTGAAGTACGCATGAGCTACGCGCGCTACCTGTTGCAGGATCGCCGCAACACCGAAGCACGCGAACAATTGGAATTGCTCACCCAGGCCAATCCCGAGCTGCCCGACCCCTGGTTGGTGCTGGCGTCTCTGGACGTGCAGGCCAAGCGCCTCGACGAGGCAAGCATCGCGCTGCAACGCTTTACCGCGCTGGCCGAACCCAAGGCCAGCAACCCCACCGTCGCCAAGGCACTGTCTCGCGCCTACATGATGGCCGCGCAGATTGCGACCGATCGCAATGAGTTCGCCAAGGCCCAGGAATGGCTCGTCAAGGCCGACAAGGTGTCGCCGGACGATTTCTCCATCTCCGTACAGAAGGCCACGGTGCTGGCCAAGCAAGGCGAGCTGGCAAAGGCGCGCGAGCTGATTCGCAACCTCCCGGCCACCAGTCCCGACGAGATGCAGCGCAAGCTGCTGGCCGACGTGCAATTGCTCAAGACCGCCAAACAGTTTGACGAAGCCAGCAAGGTCATGGCCAAGGCCGTCGCGCTGACGCCTCTGGACAACGAACTGGTCTACGAGCAGGCGATGGTGGCGGAGAAGGCCGGTCACATCGACGAAATGGAACAGCTGCTGCGCAAGATCGTCGATCGCAACCCCGACTTCTACCATGCACGCAACGCGCTCGGCTACTCACTGGCAGACCGCGGCGTGCACCTGGAAGAGGCCAAGGGTCACATCGACGCCGCTCTCAAGTTCTCGCCCGAAGACCCGTTCATTCTGGACAGCAAGGCCTGGGTCGAATTCCGCCTCGGCAACAAGCAAGAGTCCGCGAAGATTTTCGAGAAGGTCTACGCCAAGCAGCCCGACGCAGAAATCGCGGCCCACTACGGTGAAGTGCTGTGGAGTCTGGGCGAGCGCGACAAGGCCATGAACATCTGGCGTGAAGGCCTGAAGGCCGAGCCCGAGAACGAAGCGCTGCTCGAGACGATCAAGCGCCTCGGAGTGAAGCTTTGACGGATTTCGCCGTCGCGGTTCCTTCTTCGGCAGCTCGGTTGACGCGCAGAGCCCTGGTGCTCGGCGCATCCGCCCTGCTCGTCGCCTGCGCCCAGCCGAAACGTCCTGAATTGGCCTCCAACGGAGAAGATTTATGGACCGGCCGGCTCGGCCTGCAGGTCGAGGAAGGCGCGGAGAAGTCCTTCAGCGCCGCCTTTGACCTGTCGGGCGACGCGGAACGCGGCAACCTCACGCTCTACAACCCGCTCGGCAATGTCCTGGCCAAGCTGCACTGGTCGCCGGGCCAGGCCACGCTGACGTCTCCCGATCAGCAACTCGAGTCCGACTCGCTCAGCGCGCTGGTGATTCAACTCACCGGCAACGATCTGCCGATTCAGGCGCTCTTTGGCTGGCTCCGCGGCGTCGACGTGAAGGTCACCGGCTGGGAGGCCGATCTGAGCCGCATCGACGCCGGCCGCCTCATTGCCACCCGCTACTCGCCGCAACCAGGCGCCACGCTGCGCATCGTGCTGGACCGGTAATAGATAGATCTATATAGAGAGTAATGTAGAGAGAAGCATGGTGCCGCGCTGACCATCCGCCGCGCCGCACTACTTCTCTCTAGATAGACTGAGCGGTCGCCCCTCTTGCCTTGCTTGCATTTTTTGCATTCCCTGCCAACCCAACCCTTTACTTGAAGTGATCGCCATGCAGGCCATCTACGACGTGCCGGCACCCGCCAAGCTCAATCTCTTTCTGCACATCACCGGGCGCAGGCCGGACGGCTACCACCTGCTGCAGTCCGTCTTCACCCTGATCGACTGGCACGACACGCTGCATTTCGAGCTGCGCAGCGACGGACAGATCTCCCGCGAGGACCTGTCCACCCCGCTCCCTCCAGACGACCTGTGCCTGCGCGCCGCGCGCGCCCTGCAGCAACTCAGCGGCTGCACGCTGGGTGCGCATATCGGTATCTATAAGCGTGTCCCCGCGCAGGCCGGCATGGGCGGCGGATCTTCCGACGCGGCCAGTACGCTGATCGCACTCAATCGCTTATGGGGGCTCAACCTCCCGCTATCACAACTTTCGGCCATCGGAGTGAAACTCGGTGCAGATATTCCGTTTTTTTTATTTGGAAAAACGGCTTTTGTGCAAGGAATCGGTGACATAATTCAGCCTCTCGATTGGAAGCAACAACCACCGCAAACCGAGTTTGTAGTGGTGAAGCCCGAAGCCGGATTGGATACGAAAGAAATTTTTTCAAGTCCTTTTCTAAAACGCGATTCAAAGCGTGCTACAATCGAAGACTTTGCTGCAGCACACTACCGATTCGGAAGTAATGACTTGCAGCCAGTCGCTCAGGCACTGTGCCCCGATGTGAAAAAAGCCTTAGATTGGCTAAAACACAAAGGATTACATGCTAGAATGACAGGCTCAGGAAGTGCAGTGTTTGCACAAAAGCTGAACACAGTAGATTTGAAAGATGCGCCAAGCAACTGGATAGTCAAAGTGTGCAGCACTCTGGAAATTCATCCTCTGGCAGGATGGACGCCAGAAACAGATTAAGGTTGGTTGCCCCCGGCAATCGACCTGTGTAGGGGAGTCGCCAAGCTGGTTAAGGCACCGGATTTTGATTCCGGCATGCGAAGGTTCGAATCCTTCTTCCCCTGCCAAATATTTTTCCCGTACGGGACTTAAGTTCAGATCGCTGAGCCGCTCATGCTAGCCAATCACCCAGACTTCATGGTTTTCACGGGCAATGCCAATCCAGGCCTGGCCGCTGAAATCTGCAAGCACCTCGGCACCAATCTCGGTGCAATGGATGTGGGTCGTTTCTCCGACGGTGAAGTCACCGTCGAAATCAAGCAAAACGTCCGCGCCCGCGATGTGTTCGTCGTGCAACCCACTTGTGCTCCCACCAACGAAAACCTGATGGAATTGTTGGTGATGGTCGACGCGCTCAAGCGCGCTTCCGCCGAGCGCATTTGTGCTGTCATCCCCTATTTCGGTTATGCCCGCCAGGACCGTCGTCCACGCTCTTCCCGCGTGCCGATCTCGGCCAAGGTGGTTGCCAATCTGTTGCAGACCGTGGGTGTTGCCCGCGTCCTGACAATGGATCTGCACGCTGACCAGATTCAAGGTTTCTTCGACATTCCCGTCGACAACATCTACGCATCGCCTGTTCTTCTGCGTGACCTGAACCAGAAGAAATACGATAACCTGATTGTTGTGAGCCCTGACGTGGGCGGCGTGGTCCGTGCTCGCGCACTGGCCAAGCAGCTGGGTACCGATCTGGCCATCATCGACAAGCGTCGCCCCAAGGCGAACGTGTCGGAAGTGATGCACGTGATTGGTGACATCGACGGCCGTAACTGCGTGATCATGGACGACATGATCGACACCGCAGGTACCCTCGTGAAGGCTGCCGAAGTGCTCAAGGAGCGCGGCGCCAAGAACGTGTACGCCTATTGCACACACCCGATTTTCTCCGGCCCGGCCATCGAGCGTATCTCGCAAGGTTCGGCACTGGACGAAGTCGTTGTGACCAACACCATTCCCTTGAGCGACAACGCCAAGGCATGTACCAAGATTCGCCAACTCTCCGTGGCTCCGCTGATTGCAGAAACAATCCAGCGTATCAACACGGGTGAGTCAGTGATGAGCCTGTTCGCGGATCAAAACTAGTTCTGACGCCGTTGCCCTTCAGGGGCAACAGGTCAAAACCCACCAAGCCTCCCTCGGGAGGCTTGTGTGTTGTACGAGAACAGACTAAAGCCGGACCGGCGCAGAGTGCTTTGACGAGGAAATCTCCTCGACATCCCTCGCGATTCGGTCCTTCAAGTAAACGGGTCAGACTGGTCGCGGTCGGCCCATCTAGGAGTTGATTATGAAATTCGTCGCTTTTGAGCGTTCCAAGCAAGGTACGGGTGCGAGCCGCCGTCTGCGTATTACCGGTCGCACGCCTGGTATCGTTTACGGTGGTTCTGGCGAGCCAAAGCTCGTCGAGCTGGACCACAACAACCTGTGGCACGCCCTGAAGAAGGAAGCTTTCCACGCATCCATTCTGGATATGGAAATTGACGGCACTGCCGCCAAGGTTCTGCTGCGTGACGTGCAATTCCACCCATTCAAGCAACTGGTTCTGCACGTTGACTTCCAACGCGTCGATGCCAAGACCAAGCTGCACATGAAGGTGCCAGTTCACTACACAGGCGCTGAAGAGTCGCCAGCAGTGAAGATCGACAAGTGCATGGTCAACCCCATCGTGAACGAACTGGAAGTTGCCTGCATGCCTGGCGACCTGCCAGAGTTCATCGCTGTGGACCTGAGCACACTGGAAAAGGGTGTTTCCCTGCACCTGAGCGCTATCAAGCTGCCAAAGGGCGTGACTCCTGTCTCCAAGGGCAACAAGACTGACCCAGTTCTGGTGTCCGTCGTTGCTCCTGCAGCTGAAGTCGAAGCTCCTGCTGAAGGCGAAGCAGCTCCTGCTGCTGCTGCTCCAGCTGGCAAGAAGTCCGGCAAGAAGTAATTCCACTTCCCGCTTGGCTTTCGAGCTCTGAAACAGCCCACTTCGGTGGGCTGTTTTGCTTTCTGCCAGGTACTTTGCGGCCTGCGGCAAGAACGCACGCCCCAGTGCATTACCTGCATTACTCATTCCCCGGATAATCACCGCCATGATCAAACTGTTTGTTGGCCTCGGCAACCCCGGCCCCGAATACGAAGCAACGCGACACAACGCCGGATTCTGGTGGATCGACGAACTCGCACGCGAACTCAAGGTATCGCTCGTTCCCGAGCGCAGCTACTACGGCCTGATGGCCCGCGCCAACGTCAACGGCAACACCGTGTGGCTGCTGGAGCCGCAGACCTTCATGAATGCCTCCGGCAAATCGGTGGCCGCGCTCGCGCGCTTCTTCAAGATTCAGCCCGAAGAAATTCTGGTCGTCCATGACGAGCTCGATGTCACGCCCGGTCAGGTCAAGCTCAAGCGCGGCGGCAGTCACGCCGGTCACAACGGCCTGCGCGACATCCACGCGCAACTGGGCTCGTCGGACTACTGGCGCCTGCGCGTCGGCATCGGCCATCCCGGCGTCAAGTCCGAAGTGGTGAACTGGGTATTGAAGAAGCCGTCACCGGATCAACGCAAGCTGATCGACGACAGCATCATTCATTCGCTGAAGTCGTATCCCGCCCTGCTGGAGGGCGACATGGAAAAAGCGACCATGCAGATTCACACGAGCAAGCCGCCACGTCCGAAGCCACCGCGCCCGGTGGATGCGCCTGCGCCCGCCGTTGCTGCGGCGCTCAAAGACGTCAAATAAATAGAGTGACGTGAATTGAATTGAATTGAATTGAAATAGTGCCAGACGCCCCTGCCCGCAGCGATCGCTGCGCCAGGGTCGGCGCACAACGCCATCAGGCCGATGGCTGTGCTTGCAGGCGAATGTATTTCTGCATCAGCGTTTCACGCGTTTCCTGATGCTCGGGGTTCGTGGGGATACAGGCCACGGGGCAGATCGCCACACACTGCGGCTCGTCGAAATGGCCCACGCATTCGGTACATTTGTCGTGAAGAATGTCGTAATGCTCCTCACCCATGTAGATCGCATTGTTGGGGCACTCGGGCTCGCACACGTCGCAGTTGATGCACTCGTCGGTAATCATCAAAGCCATGGAGCCTCCTTTTGCACACCCGGCACCACCGAGGCGTGAATTGAACAAAAATTGTGGCTTGGCATGGGGTGATTATCCAATGCCGGAGCCCTTGTTCCGTTCCACGCGGGCGATGGCCTGAGCAAGTTGCGGTTTTTGCCGCTATGCTCAAGCCCTGCTGCGATGGGCTCGCCGTGAGCGACTCGCACATCTGCCCTCACCACTCATTTTCTCCATGGGATTTTTCCTCCTCAAACGACTGCTCACGTTGCTGGCCACTCTGGCGGCGGCTTCCATCGTGGTGTTTGCAGTGCTGGAAATCCTTCCCGGAAACGCGGCCCAGGTGCTGCTCGGCCCGGATGCGTCACCCGAGGCGATTGCAGAACTGGCCAATCAACTCGGTTTGAATCAGCCTGCGGTGCAGCGCTATTTCCACTGGATCGGTGGACTGCTCACCGGCGACATGGGAACCAGCTACGCCTACGGCTCGCCGGTCCTGGATCTGGTGCTGGAGCGCCTCGCCCTCACCGTTCCTCTGGCCATCATCGCCATGCTGTTCACCACCGTCATCGCGATCACGGCGGGTGTCTATGCGGCGTCGCGCCACAACAAGCTGGGCGATGTGAGCGTGATGGGCTTGGCGCAGATCGGCATCGCCATTCCCAACTTCTGGTTCGCGATTCTGTTGATTCTGCTGTTCTCCGTGAAGCTGCAATGGTTTTCGGCCGGTGGCTTTCCCGGCTGGACCGAAGACGCTGGCGGTGGCTTCTGGCCCGCGCTGCAGGCCCTGTTCCTGCCTGCGATTGCGCTGGCGGTGGTGCAGGCGGCGATTCTCGCGCGCATCACGCGCTCGGCGGTGCTCGACGTGCAGCAGGAAGACTTTGTGCGCACCGCACGCGCCAAGGGGCTGTCGCAGCAGGCTACGCTGTGGCGACATGTGCTGCGCAACGCGATGATTCCGGTGGTGACGGTGATGGGTCTGCAGTTCGCCAACCTGCTCGCGGGAACCATCGTCGTGGAGAACGTGTTCTCGCTGCCGGGACTGGGACGCCTGATTTTTCAATCGATCTCGAACCGCGACCTGATCGTGGTGCGCAACTGCGTGATGCTGCTGGCCGCGCTGGTGGTGCTGGTGAACTTTGTGGTCGATCTGCTCTATGCCGTGATCGACCCTCGGGTGAAGGCAGGTGAACTATGACCATGCCCTCCACGCCTACCAGCCCCCTCCAAACGCAAACTGCCACCAAGCCGCTCGGCAGCAGCCCCGGTTTCTGGACACGCGCGCGGCGCAACCCCAGCTTCGTCATCGGTGCCGTGCTCAGTCTGTTGCTGATCGCTGCCGCCGCCCTGTCGCTGTTCTGGACACCCTGGCCGCTCGATGAAGTGAACATGGACGCGGCGCTGCAATCGCCCAGCAGCGCGCATTGGCTCGGCACGGATGCCTACGGGCGCGATGTGCTCTCGTACCTGCTCGCCGGCGCACAAAGCTCCATTCTGGTGGGCGTGATCGCCGTCAGCATTGGCCTGGCGATCGGCACCGCGCTTGGGCTGCTTGCGGCCGCGCGGCGCGGTTGGGTGGAAGAGCTGATCATGCGCATCGCCGATTTCACGTTCGCCTTCCCCGCCCTGCTGCTCGCCATCATGCTCACCGCGGTCTACGGCCCGGGCATCGTCAACGCGATTGTGGCGATCGGCATCTTCTACATTCCCACCTTTGCCCGCGTCACGCGCGCTTCGGCCAACTCGATCTGGACACGCGACTACATCCTCGCCGCACAGGCCTGCGGCAAGGGCCAGTGGCGCATCACTCTCGAGCATGTGCTGCCGAATATTCTGTCGGCCCTGATCGTGCAGGCCACCATCCAATTTGCACTGGCGATTCTGGCCGAGGCCGCGCTGTCCTACCTCGGTCTGGGCACGCAGCAGCCGCAGCCCTCGTGGGGCCGTATGCTCGCGGAGGCGCAGTCGCTCATGTTCCAGAGCCCCCTGCTCGCCGTCTGGCCCGGCATCGCCATCGCGCTCACCGTGCTCGGGCTCAACCTGCTGGGCGACGGTCTTCGCGATCTGCTGGATCCGCGTCTCACACGCAAACGCTAAGCGCCATGCAGCACCGTCCTTCCCCCGCGCCCTCCACTGCGCCCTCCACTGCCCCCTCCACTGCGATGAGCCCCCTGCTCGAAGTCTCGAACCTGGGCATCACATTGAACACGCACCGCGGCCCCGTGCAGGCGGTGCGCGATGTGAGCTTCACGCTTGCACGCGGCGAGACCCTGGGCCTGATCGGCGAATCGGGCAGCGGCAAATCGATCACCGCCACCGCGCTGCTCGGCCTGTTGCCGAACGGCGCGAGCACGCAGGGCTCGGTGCGCTTCGGTGGACAGGAGCTGCTCGGTCTGTCGGACAAGGCGATGTGCGCGATTCGCGGTCAGCGCATCGGCATGATTTTTCAGGAGCCGATGACGGCGCTGAACCCCGTGCACACCATCGGGAACCAGGTCGCCGAGCCCCTGCGACTGCACCGCGGCCTTTCGGCCAAACAGGCGCGCGAGGCCGCTCTGGCGCTGCTCGATCGCGTCGGCATTCCGCAGCCCGCGCGGCGCATCGACTCGTATCCGCACCAGTTCTCCGGCGGGCAACGCCAGCGCATCACGATTGCCATGGCGCTCGCCTGCGGGCCCGAATTGCTGATTGCCGACGAGCCCACCACGGCGCTCGACGTGACCGTGCAGCAGCAGATTCTCGACCTGATCGCCGACCTCGTCGACGAGCACCAGATGTCGCTGATCCTGATCTCGCATGACCTCGGCGTCATCTCGCAGAACGCGGACCGCATGCTGGTGATGTACGGCGGCTCGGTGGTCGAAAGCGGCTCCACCGAGCAGGTCTTCGATCACATGGCCCATCCCTATACCCGCGGTCTGCTGGCCGCGCGCCCGCGCGTTGCCGGGCTGCATTCCCAAGCCGGCGCACGCCTGCAGACCATCCCGGGCACCGTGCCCGAATTGGCAGACCTGCCTGCGGGCTGCGCGTTCGCCGGTCGCTGCGCATTCACGGAAACCGCCTGCTGGACCCAGCGTCCACCCGAACGCGAACTGCAACCCGCACACCTGGTGCGCTGCCTGCGCGACGAAGCCATTGCGGGCCACATGACGGCAGGAGTCGACGCATGAGCACGAACGACCCACAAGCCTCGGCGCTGCTGCAGGTCAGCGATCTCACGCGCTCCTACGACCTGCCGCGCTCCAGCCTCTTCGGCCCGCGCGAGCAGGTCCACGCGCTGCGCGGCGTGAGCCTGCGACTGCAGGCCGGACGCAGCCTTGGCATCGTCGGCGAGTCGGGCTCCGGCAAGTCGACGCTGGCTCGGTTGGTGATGGCGCTCGACAAGCCGACCTCGGGCAGCGTCGAGCTGCTGGGCCAGAATCTGCACCAATTGACGCCAACCGAATTGCGCAAGGCCCGCCGCAATTTTCAGATGGTGTTTCAAGACCCCTACGGCTCGCTCGATCCGCGCCAGTCCGTCGAACGCATCATCACCGAGCCGCTGCAGGCACTGGAGCAAACCACGCGCCAGCAACAAGCCGAACGCGCCGCCGAAGTGCTCGCGCAGGTCGGTCTGCGCGCCAGCGATGCCTCCAAGTATCCGCATGAATTTTCGGGCGGCCAGCGCCAGCGCATCGCCATTGCCCGCGCCATCATCACCCGCCCGCAGTTGATCGTGGCGGATGAGCCGGTCAGCGCGCTCGATGTCTCGGTGCAGGCGCAGGTGCTCAATCTCATGCAGGATCTGCAGCAGCAATATGGCCTGTCGTATTTGCTGATCAGCCACGATCTCGCGGTGATCAGCCACCTGTGCGACGAAGTGCTGGTGATGCACCAGGGCCAGGTGGTCGAGCGTGGCACGCCGGTGGAGCTTTTCACCAACGCACAGCACCCCTACACCCGCATGCTGGTGGCCGCCGTTCCGCAAATCTCTCCGGGCGGTGCACGCGCACGGCGCGCCGCCCGCAAGGCGGAATCGGTACAGTTCACTACACAATAATCGGTCTCAAAAAACCAGCCAGACCCATGGCGGGCCGGACTCTGTAGTAAAACACGAACTAATGACGGCTTGCGTGCCTCGGCGCGCCGGCCGTCCCCCACATTCTGGAGACCCACTACATGCTCAACCGTCGCAGCGTACTCGCTACCGGTGCGCTGGCAACCTTGCCGTTTGCCGCCCCACTCTCCGCATTGGCCCAGGCCAAGAAGAACAACATCACGCTGGCGCTGGTGCTCGAGCCGCCGGGACTCGACCCGACCGCGGGTGCGGCCTCGTCGATTGCGGAAATCACGCTCTACAACATCTACGAGACGCTCACCAAGATCAATCCCGATGGCAGCGTCTCGCCGCTGCTGGCGGAAAGCTGGGAAGTCTCGCCCGACCTCAAGACCTATACCTTCAAGCTGCGCCGCGGCGTGAAGTTCCAGAACGGCGAGCCGTTCAACGCGCAGTCGGTGAAGTTCTCGTTCGATCGCGCCGGCAGCGACAAGAGCACCAACAAGGACAAGCGCACGTTTGCGGGCCTGTCCACCAACGTCGTCGATGAGAACACCGTGGTGCTCATCAACAGCGAGATCGACCCCGACCTGCTGTTCCTGCTGGGTCAGGCCACGGCCATCATCACCGAGCCCAAGAGCGCGCCCACCAACGTCACCAAGCCCGTCGGCACCGGCCCCTACAAGCTCGATGCATGGGCACGCGGCTCGTCGATCACGCTGAGCGCCTGGCCCGAGTCCCGCCACGTCGCGAAGATCAAGATCCAGCGCGCGGTGTTCCGTTTCATTCCCGAGCCGGCCGCACAGGTCGCCTCGCTGCTTGCCGGCGATGTGGATGCGTTCGTGCGCATCACGCCGCGCAGCGTGGCGCAGTTCAAGGCCAACCCACGTTTTCAGACCGTCATCAGCGGCTCGCGCGCCAAGACCATTCTGGCGATGAACAACGCGCGCAAGCCCCTCGAGGACGTGCGCGTGCGCCGCGCCATCGCTGCCGCCATCGACCGCAAGGCCATCATCCAGGGCGCTGCGGATGGCCTGGGCGTGCCGATCGGCAGCTACTACGTGCCGGGCGCGTTCGGCTATATCGACACCACCGGAGTGAATCCCTACGACGTCGAAAAGGCCAAGAAGCTGCTGGCCGAAGCCGGCGTGAAGCTGCCGCTCGAACTCACCATGACCCTGCCACCGACGCCGTACGCGCGTCAGGGCGGAGAAATCATCATTGCCGAGCTGGCCAAGATCGGCATCAAGGTGAAGACGCAAAACGTCGAATGGGCGCAGTGGCTGAGCGGCACTTACGGCAGCAAGAACTACGACCTGTCGATCATTTCGCATGTCGAGCCCTTCGACCTGAACAACTACACCAAGCCCGATTACTACTGGGGCTACCAGTCGCCCAAGTTCAACGCGCTCTACGAGAAGATCAAGACCGCCGAGCGCCCCGCCGATCGCGCCCGCCTGCTGGGCGATGCGCAGCGCATGCTGGCCGAAGAAGTCCCCGGCGTCTACCTTTATCAACCACAATGGGTCACGGTGGCCAACAAGAATCTGCGTGGTCTGTGGAAGGACATGCCGGTGTTCGTGAACGATCTCAGCACCATGTACTGGGTCTGACACGCTGCACCACATCCCTGCCGCAACCACGTGCGGATGCGCTGAATCGAGCCACTGAGTGAGGCATGCCGGCAATACCGCTGCATGCCTGTCTATCCCGAATTGCCTGTTTTCGACATTGCTGAACAACCATGTCCTCTGCTGCACTTTATGACCTTGGCGCAACCGAACTGCTTGCGGCCTATCGCTCTCATCAACTCTCTCCGGTGGACGTCACCCGCGCCGTGCTCGACCGCGCCGCGGCGTGGGAGCCCGAGCTGCACGCCACCTACTTGCTGCGCCCCGAAGCCGCGCTGGCCCAGGCCCGTGCCAGCGAGGCACGCTGGCTGCGCAATGCACCGCAGGGCCTGCTCGATGGCGTACCCATCACCATCAAGGAAAACATCGCCACGCAGGGCGATCCCACACCGCTGGGCACCGCCGCCGTAGAGCTCTACCCAGCCCCCGCAGACGCACCCCCTTCGGCCCGCATGCGCGAAGCCAACGCGGTGTTGATTGCCAAGACCACCATGCCCGACTACGGCATGCTCTCGTCGGGACTGTCGAGCTTTCACGCCCTCACACGCAACCCATGGGATCTGCGCAAGGGCCCGGGCGGCTCCAGCGCCGGTGCGGGCGCGGCCTGCGCCGCGGGCTATGGGCCGCTGCATCTGGGCACCGACATCGGCGGCTCGATTCGCCTGCCCGCGAGCTGGTGCGGTATTTTTGGGTTGAAGCCCAGCCTCGGCCGTGTGCCCATCGATCCGCCCTACACCGGCCGCGCCGCCGGCCCGATGACGCGCACCGTGGCCGACGCCGCGCTCGCCATGCAGGTGCTCTCGCAACCCGATGCGCGCGACAGCATGAACCTGCCGCCGCAGCACATTGCTTGGCACGAAGCGGCCAACGCCACGCCCGACTTCTTCAAGGGCAAACGCATCGGCCTGCTGCTCGACGCGGGCTGCGGACTGCCCCTGCAGGACGAGGTGAAGGTGGCCATCGAACACGCGGCCAAGCTGCTCGAGGCGGCGGGCGCTCATGTCTCGCCGCTCAAGCCGTTCATGACGCCCGACATGCTCGAGGGCATGGACCATTTCTGGCGCATGCGCTCGTTCACCGACATGCGCACGCTGAGCGCGGATCGCCGCAACAAGGTCCTGCCGTTCATCCGCGACTGGGCCGACAGTGCGGCGAACTTTTCGGGCACCGAGGTGTTCGATGCCAGCCAGCAGTTTCACCTCACGCGCGTCGCCACGGTCAGGGCCTGCAACGCGTTTGACTTCGTGATCTCGCCGGTGGCCCCGCATGTGGCGTTTGCGGCCGAGCTCCCAGCCCCCACCAACGACCCACTGCGCCCGCTGCTGCACATTGGCTACACGGTGCCGTTCAACATGTCGGAGCAGCCAGCTTCGTCGATCAACTGCGGATACACCAAGGCGGGATTGCCCATTGGTCTGCAGATCGCCGGTGCGCGTTTCGATGACCTGGGCGTGCTCAAGGCCTCACGCGCATTCGAGCAGATTCGCGATGCCCAGCAACCGTGGCCACAGCCTTCGGCGTGACATCACCCGATGGAGGGACCGGCTCAGCGCTGCGATGTCGCCAGTCGCAGCGCGAGGCCCACGAACACGATCGCGGTGAGCTTGTTGAGCCACCACTGGGCTTTTTCGGAGCGCAGCAGCAGGTTGCCGAACACCCCCGAAAAAATCGCGATCGAGCCAAAGACCAAAAAGGTGGACAGGATGAACACCGCGCCGAACACAAAAATCTGTGGCGCGACCGGGCCCAGCGCAGGGTTGGCGAACTGAGGCAGGAACGCGAGGAAGAAAATCAGAACCTTGGGATTGGTGAGGTTCATCACAAAGCCCCGACCCACCATCTTGAGCAGCTCCGCGCCCGACGCACTCGCCTTGCTGGCCGCAGCATCCGCGAGCGCCGAATCGTTGACGGACACCGGCGCACGCCACGCTCCAATGGCGAGGTACACGAGATACGCGGCACCGCACCACTTGAGCACCGAGAACGCCACCTCGGACGCGGCAAACACCGCCGCCAGCCCCAGCGCGACCGCCAGGGTGTGCACGACGATGCCAAGGCACAGCCCCAGCACCACGGCCAGGCCCAGACGCCAACCGCGCTGTGCAGACTGAATCAATACAAACACGTTGTCCGGCCCCGGGCTCAAACCGAGCAGCACGGAGACACCAAAGAACGCCACGAGTGTTTCTAGAGAGGGCATGAGGCAATGGGGCAAGAGGAGGCAAGTGGAGGCAAGAGCGGAATGGGAAACCCCGCAACGGAGCCGATCCCTGTATTTTCCAACAAATGGTTTTGGCCGGATCTGGTAGAAAGACGCGACAATACGGCTCGCGCCATTGTCGGGCCCCACTTACACGATCATCAATTCAGTCAATACATGGATCCCTTTATCCTGGTGCTGCTGGCAGCAACAGCCGCGTACATCGTCAACGGAAAGCAGCAACGCCAACGCATTGCGCTGCTCAGCGAACATCTGCAGCCCTTTCAGGTCGAGAAGCAGATCGAAACGCTCACGCAAGGTTATCTGCGTGCCATGGGCGAACAGGACGATGAACGCCGCCGCCAAATTCTTTCCCTGTTGGAAGACAGCGAGCAGGTTCTGGTCGGCCAGTTTGGCCGTTTCTGCACGTCCTTCCAAAAGGTCTCGGAGCCCCAGGCACGCGTGAGCCGCCTGCCCGTGAGCCTGCCATTTGCGACGCAGCTCCTGGCCTCCAACTGCTTCGACATGCGCCAGATGCTCAGCGTCCACGGCAAGGGCCTGGAGCGCGTGGCACGCAACGACGCCGCACTCTCGCCGCGCGACAAGGCCTTCATGATGACCGCCGAGATTCTGCTGATGCAGCACAGCTGCCATTGGTTCTGTAAATCGAAATCGGTGGCCTCGGCGCGCATGCTGGCGCGCAACAAGACGCCACACGAGCAACTGGTTCAATCGGTATCGCCCGAAACCCGCGCGGCCTACAAGGCCCTCGTGGGCTGATGCAACAAGGGTGTCCCGGGGCACTCTTGTAGGACGGGACAGCATCTGCGCACTGGAGAGGCTGTGTGTATTGCGATTCCGGCAATTCCTCCGTCAAAATGGACAAGTACTTTGTCCACCGCTGCCACTTCAACGCGCTTCATGAACTCACCCGTCCCCGCCGCCAATACCGCATGGATCGCCGCCGGTGTTCAGCATGCGGTGCTCACCCGCACCATGCCCGCGCTGCGGCACGAATTGGCCGGCTCGGTATCGGTGATTCGGATGGGGGTGGCGGTACTCAAGCGCAAGATCGAGAACAGTACGGACCTGGTCGAAAAATCCGCGTTGCAGCAGCGTGTCGATGCGGTGGACTGCAGCATCGCCGACCTCAGCAATAGCCTGCGCGAGCTGCGCTATTGGGACCGGCCCACGGCGGAACCCATTCCCTCCCGCACCTTGTTGATCACCGCGTGGGAACTGGCACGGCCCTTCCTCTCGATGCGCGGTATTGCGCTCGCTGAACTGCCGCCCGAATCCGCCGCCTGGCCCGAGCAGCCCACGCGCGCCCAGCCCCTGCTCTATCTGCTGCTCGCCAGCATGTACCACTTCGCCGAAGGCGCTTCGCAGACGCCCGCGAGCATTCATGCGGAGTTGATGGATGGCAGCATTCGCATCGTGAGCGAAGGAGTGGTCGCCGAGGGCAACGCGCCCCATTTACTCCACAACGACGGCCCCACGGGAACCCCCGTCATCGATGCGGCGAGCCTGCGTTTTCTGGCCGATCATCTGCACATTCCATTGCGGCTGAAAGACGATGCCAGCGTGGTGATTCCGCTGCCCTGAAGCCGTCACAGCAGCGCCAACCGCATCAACGCGGTCTGTCTTTCTGTCAGCCAAGGCCCAGCGCCGTCACGCCCACGGCAATCAACACCGCACCCAGAATACGCGCCTTGCGGTCGCCTTCCTTGAGCAGGTGACCACCAATCAGCGCCGCAAACAGCATCGACACTTCACGCGCGGGTGCGACGTGCGACATCGGTGCGGTCTGCATGGCGTACAGCACCAGCACGTAGGCGATCGGGCTGACCACCGCGACCAGCAGAGCGTACTTCCATTGCGCCTTCCACAAGGCTTTCAGCTCTTGGGGTTTGCGCAGTGCCACCGGAGCGAGCAGCGGGATGCGCACCAGATTGCCCATGTAGTCGACCAGAATCGGCGAGAGCAGCATGACCTTCACTGCATAGCCATCGACCACCGTATAGGACGCGATGAATACGCCGGTAAGCACACCGTAGAGCATGCCCTTGCGGATCCGGGTGCGCGAGGTCGAGTCCTTGTCCTTGGCCGCGCGCAGCATGCCGGGACCACCGGCAATCAGGAACACACCGCCGACCACGGCGGCGATGCCCAGTCCGCCCCAGGCCGACAGCGACTCGCCCAGAAAGGTGATGGCGATCATCGACGACAGCAGCGGACCGGTGCCGCGCGCCAGTGGATAGACCACGGTGAGATCGGCCTTGCGGTAACCGCGCAGCAGCACCACGTAATACAGCACGTGCAGCAACCCGCTCAGCGCCACGATGCTCCACTCCTTCGTGCCCCAGAGCGGCACGACATCGCGACCCAGCCACCAACCCAGTGGGGCCCACACGATCATGTTGAGTATCGAGGTGAAGAACGCGAACCGTGCATCTCCGCCCGCGCGTTTGGCTGCGATGTTCCATCCCGCGTGGATCAACCCCGCCAGAATGATGAGTCCGAAAGCTTGCAGGGACATGCCGATGGTGATTCTGATTTGTTATTTTTGATTTTGGAGTGACCCGTCCCCGAGGTCACCCAAAAGAAATGCGTCGGCTCGCCTCAGTCGTCAGGAAGCGAGCCCTGTGAAAAAAGTCGAGCGAAAAAAGCCTCAGGCGCGGCCGATGACCGATGCCGTCGCCATCAACTCTTCGAGCAGGGCAAACGATACCTTGCCCGATGTGGCGTAGGGATCGAATTCCGGACGCTCGGAATATTTCAGCACGATGGAGTGATTGAGCTTGGCCAGATTGACATGCCCCATCGTCCAGCCGCCAAAGCGTCGTTCGGAGATTTCTTCGAAGGACAGCAGCTCCACATCCTTGTGGCGCGCATCCGCCTGAATGCTGCCGTAGAGTGCGCTCACCGTGGAGCGGCCACCCTCGATCGCCTGCAGAAAAATACCGCCGCCGTAGCACAGCACGCCGGTGATTCCGCTCGCAGGATTGTGCGATCGCGACTGCGTGAGAATGGCTTCAATCGATGCCGGCGACGTATCCACCGCACGGCTCACATACAGCAAACGCACCAGCATGGCTTAGTTCCTTCCAGGAATCAGTGACAGGAATTCGCGGCGCAATGTCGGGTTGGTCAAGAACACACCGCGCATCACGGAGTTGAGCATTTTGCTGTCCATCTCGCGCACACCGCGCCAGGACATGCAGAAGTGAGAGGCTTCCATCACCACAGCCAAACCATCGGGCTGGGTCTTTTCCATGATCAGGTCGGCCAGTTGCACCACGGCCTCTTCCTGAATCTGCGGACGGCCCATGACCCAATCCACCAGACGCGCGTACTTGGACAGGCCAATCACGTTCGTGTGTTCGTTGGGCAGCACGCCGATCCAGATCTTGCCCATCACGGGGCAAAAGTGGTGGCTGCAGGCGCTGCGCACCGTGATCGGGCCGACGATCATCAGCTCATTCAGGTGCTCGGCGTTGGGGAATTCGGTGATCGGAGGCGGCGCGACATAGCGACCACGGAACACCTCGTTCACGTACATCTTGGCGACGCGGCGTGCGGTGTTGTGCGTGTTGTGGTCGCCTTGCGTGTCGATGACCATGCTGTCGAGCACGCCTTGCATCTTCACTTCGACTTCATCCAGCAGCTTTTCCAACTCGCCTGGCTCGATGAATTCGGCAATGTTGTCGTTGGCGTTGAAGCGTTTGCGGGCCAAGGCCAGGCGCTCGCGGATCTTCACGGATACGGGCGTGCCTTCATCGTCTTGCGGCTTGGCGCTCTGGGATTCGGTGTCTGGGATTTGCGACATATTGGGATGGTAACAGCGATTGGAGACCGTCGTGGATGCCGGTATTACAGAGGGGAACGACATGCGGACGAGCGTTGCGCCGCTTCAAATTCAATAGCGACGCAAACGGGGATTCAGTATCGGTTGCCGGTCACCCAAATCAGCGAGCGCATGATCGCCGATGCGACATGATCGAGCACGCGCTGGCGCAGCGGTCTGCTGGCAAAACTCTGCCGGTCCAGCTGCTGTCCGCCGTGCTCCATCTCGCGCTTGAGTCGCTCGTGCAAATCCTGGGCAAAGGCCGCGTCCTCGACCATCACATTGGCCTCGCGCGCCAGCAGCAACGACAGCGGCTCGAGGTTGGACGAACCCACCGTGGCCCAGGGGCGCTCCACATACGCGTCGATCACCGCGACCTTGGCGTGCAGAAAGCTGGGCGAGTATTCGTAGATCTGCACGCCGGCATCGAGCAGCGCGCCATACACGGGGCGCGACGCGTGGTACTGCATGAAGTATTCATAACGCCCCTGCAGCAGCAACTGCACGCGCACGCCGCGCTTCGCGGCCAGAATCAGGGCGCGGCGCAGCTTGCCGCCGGGCATGAAGTAGGCGTTCGCGATGATGACTTCCTGGCGCGCGTTGCCAATCGCGTGCAGGTAGGCTTTTTCGATGCGGCTGCGATTGCGCACATTGTCGCGAAACAGCAAGGCGGCCCGCATGCCCTTGGCCATCGCCGTCGAGCGCTTGGCGGCCCCTTGCGCGGCCCCAGCGGCACGCAGATCGGCCACGGCCCTGGAGATGCGGCGGTTGCGCGCATCGTGCACCGCCAACATGCGCCACCAGAGCTTGTCCATGTTGTCCGAGGCCTGCTCCACCAACGCACCCTTGGCGCGCACGGCAAAGTCGAAACGCGGCGCGTCGAGCGGGCCGTGATTCGGGTCGTAGTAGTCGTCGAGCACGTTGATGCCGCCGCAGAACATCACCTCATCGTCGACCACGCACAGCTTGCGGTGCAGCCTGCGCCAGTGCTTTGGAAGCAGCAGCGCCCACTGGCTCACGGCCGAGAAGACCTGCAGTTGCACGCCCGCCGCCTCGAACTGGTCGCGCCAGGTCTTCGGGATCTGGCCGGTGCCGAATCCGTCGACCGCGAGGCGCACCGCCACTCCGCGCCGCGCCGCGCGAATCAGCGCCAGCGCGATGTCTTCGCCACTGGCCGTGCAATCAAAAATATAGGTTTCAAACTGGATGCACTCTTTCGCGGCATCCATATCGGCAATCAACGCGGGGAAGAATTCGCGGGTCCCTTGCAACAACCGAACCTCATGCCCCGGTTGGAAGACCGCGCGCTTGACCGTGGTGACCGCCTTGCGACTCAAAGCTGGAACTCCGCGATCAGCGGCAGATGGTCGGACATGCGCCACCAGATGCGCCCGTTCGGCACATACAGGCCGGTCGGTCGCAGACCGCGCACATAGACGTGATCCAGCTGCACCATCGGCAGACGCGCCGGATAGGTCAGCGAACGCGGGCCGTCATCGAACTCGAACAGCCCGAACCCGGCCAGCATGCGCTTGATCTGAAAGCCCCAGTCGTTGAAGTCACCGGCCACGATCAGGGGTGCATCGGAGGGCACCTCGCGCTCGATGAACTTCTGGATCTTGGCGATCTGGCGAATGCGGCTTTCGTGAATCAGCCCCAGATGCACGACGATGGTGTGAATGCGCTTGCCATCGACATCGGTCTCGACGTGCAGCAGGCCGCGCTGCTCGAAGCGGTGATCCGAAATATCTTCATGGCTCGAGCCCACCACCGGCCAGCGCGAGAGCAGCGCGTTGCCGTGCTCGCCGTCGCGCGTGAAGGCATTGGTGTGATAGACCGACTCGTAGCCTTCGGGCGAGAGGTATTCGGCCTGCGACACCTCGGGCCAGCGATCGAAATACTGGGCCTCGCGCCGGTTCATCTTGCGCACTTCCTGCAGGCAGACGATGTCGGCATCCAACTGCTCGACCGCGTGGCCGAGGTTGTGGATTTCCAGTCTGCGCGCGGGACCGAGGCCCTGCACGCCCTTGTGAATGTTGTAGGTCGCAACGCGCAGAATGCCCGAATGGCCCGTGGAGTGGCCTTCCTGTGCTTCGTGCGTATCGTTCAAATTAGGTGTTGTTGTGCTCATCTTCTGACAAAACGTGGCAACCAAAGTATCGCTTCGGAATTTGACGACGAATAGCACCGATCCGCGGCATCTCTCCAGCCCATCCATTCATATGCAGTGTGCTCGCGTGGATTCAAGAGCACCGGGGTCCCGCTCGGGACTTCGAGGCTGAAAACCCGCTCGGTATTTTCTCGAACACCCGGCTCGTAGCGGTGCAGCCATTGCGGATAGATGCTGTAGACATTTTCCAATTCCCAGTCTCTCAGGGTACTACCTGGCGCGCGACTGTCAATGCCCGTCTCCTCCAGCACCTCGCGATGCGCCGTGAGCGCAAAGGCCTCGTCGAGCGCATCCTTGCTGCCCGTGACCGTTTGCCAGAATTCGAGCCTCGCGCCCTCGCCGGTTTCCCCCGTGCCGTTCGTGCGCCGCATCATCAGCACCTGCAGATCGGCGGTATGAATGATCACCAGCACCGAGAACGGAATCTTCCACCGCGGGGCTTCGGCAACGTTCTCGGCGACGGGCGGCAAGGGGTTGAGATCTGATGATGGCATGAAGATGGGTCAGATGGATGTCAGTGCGGTTCGCTTTTTGCAGGTGTTCACAAAACAATCCATGCAAGCCTGCAGCGCCCACAAAAAACAAAACGCCAAAGCCCCTGTGGAGCTTTGGCGTCTGGCTTGACTGATCACTCAGTGCAAGAAAAGGCGATGATTATTGCGCTGGCGTGGTGTTGCGCAGCTTGATGTGCAACTCGCGCAATTGCTTCTCGTCGACTGGCGATGGCGCTTGCGTGAGCAAGTCCTGAGCGCGCTGGGTCTTCGGGAAGGCGATCACGTCGCGGATCGATTCAGCGCCGGTCATCAGCGTGATCAAACGGTCCAGACCGAAGGCCAGACCGCCGTGTGGAGGCGCGCCGTATTGCAGCGCGTCCAGCAGGTAGCCGAACTTCGCACGGGCATCTTCTTCCGAAATGTTGAGCGCGGTGAACACCTTGCTCTGCACGTCGGCACGGTGGATACGGACCGAACCGCCACCCAGTTCCCAGCCGTTCAGAACCATGTCGTAGGCCTTGGCAATGCACTTGCCTGGATCGGTGTCCATCAGGTCTTCATGGCCGTCCTTCGGCGAAGTGAACGGATGGTGCACAGCGGCCCAACGGTTGTTCTCTTCGTCGTGTTCGAACATCGGGAAGTCCACCACCCACAGCGGTGCCCACTTGGCTTCGAACAGGCCCGTCTTCTTGCCGAACTCGCTGTGTCCGACCTTCAGACGCAGCGCGCCGATGGAGTCGTTGACAACCTTTTCCTTGTCCGCGCCGAAGAACAGCAAGTCGCCGTCCTGAGCGCCGGTGCGCTTCAGGATTTCAGCGATGGCCGCATCGTGCAGGTTCTTGACGATGGGCGACTGCAGGCCTTCGCGGCCCTTGGCGACTTCGTTGACCTTGATCCATGCGAGGCCCTTGGCGCCGTAGATCTTGACGAACTCGGTGTACGAATCGATCTCGCCGCGCGAGATTTCCGAACCGCCGGGAACGCGCAGCGCCACAACGCGGCCGCCCTTGGTGGTGGCAGGCGTCGAGAAGACCTTGAAGTCCACGTCCTTCATCACTTCGGTGAGTTCGGTGAATTCGAGCTTGACGCGCAGATCGGGCTTGTCCGAACCGAAGCGGAAGGCCGCATCCTGGTAGGTCATGATGGGGAACTCGCCCAGATCCACGTTCAGCTGAGTCTGGAACACTTCCGAGATCATTTGCTGGAAGATGGCGCGGATTTCTTCTTCGTTCAGGAACGAAGTTTCGCAGTCGATCTGCGTGAATTCGGGCTG
>CALMCS010000516.1 GCA_937862875.1 uncultured Comamonadaceae bacterium | reverse complement strand
CTGCGCCCCAGGAGTTCGAGAAGACAGAACAAGCGCCCAGTGCGTCGATGCCTGGCAGTGCTCCCGCGTCCGATGACTTGGGTGTCTGGTAGTTGCGAACGCGCGAAATTGTTGGATAGATCGTTGAAGAAACACCATAAAGAAAGAGAGAGACAGGCATGAAAGACTTGAATGGTTTCCTGAGCCGCGTAGCGCAGGCCATTGGTGCGGAGTGGGTTGACACCAGAGAGGACACCCTGAAGCGCTACGGGGAACACACCTTGCCCGCAAAGCCTAGAAGGCCCGATGCAGTCGTGTTTCCGGAAAACACAGAACAGGTGCGCACCATCGTGTTGGCGGCCAATGAGTTCGGCGTCAAGCTCTACCCGATCAGCACCGGCAACAACATCGGACTGGGCTCTCGCGCTCCTGCGCATGAAGGTCAGGTGGTGCTGGATCTTGGTTATCGAATGAACAAGATCCTGGAGGTCAACGAACAGACCTGCTATGCGGAACTGCAGCCTGGTGTGAGCTTTCAGATGCTGCACGATGAACTCCAGCGGCGCGGCGACAAGTTGATGCTCTCTGCCACCTCGGGTCCACCACACGGCGGTGTCCTTGGAAACGCAATGGACCGGGGCGCTGGCTACGGCCCGTATTTCGATCACTTCGGAATGTTGTGCGGCATGGAGGTAGTGCTCGGCAATGGCGATGTGATCCGCACCGGTGACGGCAGTCTGGATACCGATAATCTTTTGAACTGGCATGTCTCCAAATTTTCGTTTGGACCAGCGCTGGACGGACTTTTCGCGCAGTCGAATTACGGAATCGTCACGCGCGTTGGCGTTTGGCTCTTGCCGCGTCCTCCGGTCGCCAAGTCATTCCACTTCGTGTTCCCGGACGACGATGACATCGAGCAGATCATTGAACTGTGCCGGCCCTTGAAGCTCTCGAATTTCGTACCCAGCCTGTTTCGCATTGCAAACGATCTGTACGCCATGGGGCCAGAAGACAGAAATACGGAATACAGCGCCAGCAACAAGAACAGCTACTCGGAGACGGCGCGCAAAAATCTGCAAAGGCGCCACGGCCTTGGTGCTTGGCAGGTTTCCGGCATGTTCTATGGTGCGTCCGACGCGATCATCGAACCCATGCTCCAGCGAGTCCGCGCGCACTTCGAACGCAGTGGCAAGGCACGCTACATCTCTCACGAAGAAGCGCTTGGCATCCCCGCGTTGAACATCGCCATCGACTCGATGAGCGGCAGACCCAGCGCACAGGAGTTGGGAATGTTGCAGTGGCGACCAGGGGGTGGAAATTCGTGGTTTCTGCCGGGCACACCCATGGTGGGAAAGCAGGCGCTGGAGCTTGACCATCTTGGCCGTTCCATCTATGCGAAATACGGCATGGATTACATCGTCATGCATGTGGCTTCTGCGCGCTTCGCACGTGGCTTGCATGTGCTGGTTTGGAACAAAGACGACGCCGACGAAAACCAGCGTGCCAATGCTTGCTACGAGGAACTCAGCGTGGAGTTTGCCAAACGCGGTGTGGGTGTTGGCCGCGCGCCGGTGGACTATCACGAGCAGCATATGAACTTGCTCATGCCGAGTCTACGCAAGGTGTTCTCGGACCTGAAAAAAGCGCTGGACCCCAACGAAGTGATCAGTCCCGGTAAATACGGAATCAACATCAAGGAGTAAAAAAGTGACGGTTTCCAATAATTGGCTAGGCCCGGCAGAGGGCTCGCACATGGTGGTTGCAGGCGGCTGTGGAGGCATCGGCGTGGAGCTGGTAAAACAAGCCTTGCTCAACCGGATTGAAGTGATCGTTCTTGATCTGCCGACCTCCATCACCGACGAGCGCAAGCTGCCTGGCGTCACCTACATTGGCTTTGATGCGGGGGACGAGAACAGCATCAAGCAAGCCGTGCAAGCGGTGAGTAAGCAGTGGTCGAGAGTAGATAGCTTTGTGTTTCTGTGCGGCTATCCGATCCTGCCCAGACGCAATCTGTCTGAGGTTTCACTCAAGCAGTGGAATGACCTCATCGCCGTCAACCTCACGTCGGCCTATCTGCTCAGCACGGCCTTGCTGCCACTGCTCGAGCAAAGCACGTCGGCCAGCATTGTGACGGTGGCCTCAAGCCTTGGGTACCAGGTCATGCCGGGCATGGGGGCGTATGCCACTTCCAAGGCTGGTTTGGTGGGGCTGACGAAGGCGCTTGCGATGGAGAATGCGCCGCGAATTCGAGTCAATGCCGTCGCTCCTGGCGCGGTTGACACGGAGTTCCTGGCGGGAGGAACCGGGCACGACGCGGCTGAGACAGGGCGCACGTGGTTCGACAGCATGTCGGACAAGTACGTCGCATCGATCCCGCTGGGCCGAGTAGCGACTCCAGACGACATCACCGGCCCGATCTTTTTCCTTGCAGGAAAAGGCTCTTGCTACATGACCGGACAGGTCCTGCACCTGAATGGAGGGCGAATGACGCCTTGAATCTCATCCATGGTTTGCGCTTTCATCGGCGCTGCTGGTGACACCCGAATGATTTGAATTTCCCCCCAAGCGATTGGTCGCTGAAAACTACACAAAACAGGAGACATTGAAATGAAATATCCAACACTAGTCTGTGGCTTG
>CALMCS010000515.1 GCA_937862875.1 uncultured Comamonadaceae bacterium | reverse complement strand
AGCCGATCGGCCATCAACCATTCACGCAGGCGAATGCTCAGACTTTCCTCCACGATGATGGACGCATCCGGGCAGGCCAGCAGGAACTGCTGAACCAGATCGGGCGTGATCAGGCTGGCGATCAAGGGCGGCAGGCCCACGCGAATCTTGCCGCGCGGGCTGCTCAGGCGTTCCGCCATGTCGGCTTTGGCCGCTTCCACCGCCGCATGGATGCTGCGCGCGTGCGTGAGCATGGCGAGGCCCGACTCCGTCAACCGCACACCGCGCCCGTGGCGCTCGAGCAGGGCCTGGCCTACCTCGGCCTCCAGAAGCTGCACCTGTCGGCTCAACGTGGGCTGGGCCAGGTTGAGCGCTGCGGCCGCCTTGGTGTAACTCTGCGCGTTGGCGACCGCCATGAAATATTGCAAGCGCACAAAATCCATGCGTAATCCCTCTATATCTGATATTTGGATTCTATGAGTATTTAAAAAATTCGCGGCTCCACAATCCATTGCATCCCATTTGCCGATTGCATGGAATGAACGCCAATTCACCCGTTACCGAAGCGCCTGTCCAGACCTATCTGCGCGAACCCTCCAAGCCCACGCTGGCATTGCCTGCCAACGCCTGCGATACGCATGTGCATGTGTTTGGCCCGGCCGCAGAGTTTCCGTACGCGGAAAAGCGCAGTTTCACGCCGGCCGATGCGGGCAAGGACGTGCTGTTTGCGCTGCACAAGCATCTCGGAATCTCGCGCTGCGTGATCGTGCAGTCGGCCTGCCATGGTTTTGACAACTCGGTGGTGCAAGACGCCATCGAGGCCGGGGCTGGCAACTATCTGGGCATTGCGCTGGTGCCAGCATCGGTCGATCGCGCCGAGCTTGAACGCCTTGCCAAGGCCGGGTTTCGCGGGATTCGTTTCAACTTCATGAAGCATCTGGGCACGGGCACTTCGGCAGAAGACGTGGTGGCGCTCACGCCCCTGTTGGCCGATCTGGGCATGCACCTGCAGGTGCATTTTGAAAGCCAGCTGGTGCACAGCCTGGGCCCGGTGTTCAAGCAGTCTGCATGCGCGGTGGTCATCGATCACATGGGTCGTGTCGATGCCAGCGAAGGCGTTGCAGGCCACGATTTTCAGGGCCTGATGCGTCTGCTCGAAGACCCGAAGTTCTACGTGAAGATCAGCGGCATCGACCGTATCGACCCCACGCCGCCGTACGCACAAGGCATTGCGCTGGCGCGCGAGCTGCTCCACCACGTGCCCGATCGCTGCCTGTGGGGCACGGACTGGCCGCATCCCAACCACACCCACATGCCTGACGACGGCGTGCTGGTGGATTCACTCGCGCAGTTCACGAGCGACCCGCAGAAGCTCGAAGACTTGCTGGTGAACAACCCGCAACGCCTCTACCGTTTTTAAGCGCACCGCTACGTACAGCACCAACAAGGACAACACCATGCCCATTTTTGATGAGACAACTCCGGTCAATCCCAACGGTCGCCTGAGCGGCAAAGTGGCCTACATCACGGGCGCAGGCTCGGTGGGTGCAGGCTGGGGAAATGGCCGCGCCATGGCGATTCGCTTTGCGCAGGAGGGTGCGACGGTGTTCGGCGTGGACATCGACGCCGACCGGCTGCGTGAGACCGCCGAGATCGTGCAGAGCGCCGGTGGAAAGTTTGTCGCCGGTACCTGCGATGTGATGGACTCGGCATCGATTCGCGCGTCCATCCATGAATGCCATTCCGCATTGGGACGTATCGACGTTCTGGTGAACAACGTGGGCGGCTCGGCCAAGGGTGGCCCGGTGGAAATGGACGAGGCCGTGTGGGACGCGCAGGTGGATTACAACCTGAAGAGCGTGTTCCTCGCGTGCAAGGAAGTGCTGCCGATCATGGAGGCGCAGGGCGCGGGCAGCATCGTGAATATCTCGTCCACATCGGGGATGCGCTGGACCGGTTCTGCGCAGATCGCCTATGCGTCCACCAAGGCCGGTGTCATCCAATTTTCTCGCGTGCTGGCCGTGCAGTACGCGCCCAAGAACGTGCGCGTGAACACCGTCGTTCCGGGCCAGTTGCACACGCCGATGGTGGAAGTGCGCTTGGCCGGGCAACGCACGGGCGGCGATGTGTCGGCCATTCTTGCGCAGCGCCAGGCGCGCATTCCGCTGCCCTTCATGGGCGATGGCCGTGACACGGCGAATGCGGCGTTGTTCTTTGCGTGTGACGAATCTCGATTTGTCACGGGCACAGAAATCGTGGTCGACGGCGGCATGACCGTGCGTTGCGGTTGAGACAGACAGACAGTCAGGCAGACAAACATTCCCTATAAAGGAGACAAAGACATGAACACGAAATTCAATCCACTGCGCCGCGCCATCAACGTGGCCGTGCTGGGCACCACCTTGTTGTCGGCCGGCAGCGTGTTTGCGCAGGCAGACATCACCCGCATCGTCGTGGCGTTCCCGCCCGGCGGCCCGGTCGATTTCATCGCCCGCACGCTGGCGCAGCAACTCTCCAAAGAGCTCCATCAAAACGTCATCGTCGAGAACAAGCCCGGTGCGAACGGCGCGATTGCCGCAGACAGCGTGATCCGCTCTACGCCCGACGGCAAGACGCTCTGGCTCACCAGCGTGGGCGCGGTGGCGATCAACCCGTCCCTCTATCCCAAGCTGAGCTACAAGCCTACGACCGATTTGGTGCCGGTGTCGCTGGTGGTGAATAACGTGGAGATGCTGGTAGTGAGTCCAAAGGCCTCCTACAAGAACGGCGCGGACTTCATCGAGGCAGCCAAGAAGAGCAAGGACAAGCCTTTGACGATGGCTTCGTCGGGTACCGGCAGCGTGCCGCATCTGGCTGCCATCCAGGTCAATGAGTCTGCCGGCGTCAATCTCTTGCATGTA
>CALMCS010000514.1 GCA_937862875.1 uncultured Comamonadaceae bacterium | reverse complement strand
AGCAGCATCAGCACGCCGTAGATGGCATCCAGCGCGGCTTGACGTGCAATGTCCTGGCACTCGGCGCTGGCAGTCGCAGGAACCCGCTCCAACGCGCGTTTGAGCGATGCCTGCATCAGGTGGTAGCCAAAGACGTTTGCCGCATCAATCCACCGTTGCTGCGGGTCGGTACTCCAAGAGTCGTAGGGTATGGGCATTGACATGGAATGGCATCCTTTCGAACTGAGCAAGCAAGTGAGCAAGCAAGTGACTAAGTAAGTGAGTAAGCGCTTGGCTTGCCGGGCTCCCTATGTTGACATATTCCTGTGACCGCGCTGCCGCGACCAATACTCCGCTGGCCGACGCCCTTTCTCCAGAACGCCGATACTTGAGGGTTTCCCCCTAGCTCCAGATACGGCGTATGGCCAATTTCCAAGACATTCAGCAACGCGAAACCGGCTTGCAACGCCATCTCACCAGCGCGCAGATGGTGATGATCGCCATCGGCGGCGCGGTCGGCACCGGCCTGTTCATGGGCAGCGCCTTTGCGATCGGATTTGCCGGGCCCGCGGTGCTGGTCAGCTATGCCATCGGTGCCTTCATCGCCTTGCTGCTGATCGGTTGCCTTGGCGAGATGACGGTGGCCCATCCCACCTCCGGATCGTTCGGCGCGTATGCCGAGTTCTACCTCAGCCCGCTCGCGGGTTTCGTCGTGCGTTATGCCTACTGGGCGGCCCTGGTTCTGGCCGTTGGCATGGAGGTGACCGCCGTCGGCATGTACATGGCCTACTGGTTCAAGGACGTGCCGCAATGGATCTGGGTGGCGATTTTTTCCGTCGTGCTCGTGGGCATCAACCTGCGCAGCGTGAAGGTCTACGGCACCGTGGAATACACGTTCTCCGCCATCAAGGTGGCCGCCATCGTGGCCTTCGTGCTGATCGGTGCGTACGTGGTGTTTGGTGCGCGCATTCCCGGCATCGGTTTTGAGAACTACACGCTCGGCGGCGGCTTCTGGGCCAAGGGTGCGTGGGGCATGTGGCTGGGCGTGATCGTGGCGATGTTCAGTTATCTGGGTGTGGAAGCGATTGCGGTGGCGGCGGGCGAAGCGCAGCATCCACAGCAGGCCGTGCAAACGGCGATGAAAACCACCGTGCTGCGACTGGTGCTGTTCTATCTGCTGACGCTCGCCTTGATGCTGGCGATCGTGCCCTGGACCGAGGCCGCCACGCAGACCAGTCCGTTCGTTCGCGTGATGGAAGTGATCAGCATTCCGGGCGCTGCGGGCGTGCTCAATTTCGTGGTTCTGGTCGCCGCACTGTCGGCAATGAACAGCCAGCTCTACACCACCTCGCGCATGATGTTCAGCCTGTCGCGTGCGAAGCAGGCCCCGAAAATGTTCGGCGCCACCAACGCGGACGGCGTGCCCGTTGCGGCGATTCTGGTGTCGAGTCTCGGTGCCGGCGTGGCCATGTTCATCAACGCGTTCTGGCCCAAGGAATCGTTTGTCTGGATGATGTCGATCGCCATGTTCGGCGCCATGTTTGCGTGGTTCATGGTGTTCGTCACGCACTTCGCATTTCGACTGCAGAGAGACAAGGAAGGCCAGCCGCGCACAGCCTTT
>CALMCS010000513.1 GCA_937862875.1 uncultured Comamonadaceae bacterium | reverse complement strand
GCTGCCAGCTATCAATTCGATATCAGAGGTGATGAAGACGAAGCGCAACTCGTCGCCCAGGCTGGCCAGCAGGGCGTGGTCGTCGGGGGGCACGGTCAGTTGCAGCTCGGCCTGCAATGACGAGCCGACGGCGCCTTGCTCGCGCACGGCCTCGATTTCCTTGTTGACCGCTTCGCGCATGGCGCGGATGCGCGCCCACTTGGCCAGCAGCGCGGCGTCGGGTTCGGCGAACTGCGAATACTCCTCCAGGAAGATCGATTCGGAATCACCGAACACCTTCCACGCCTCCTCGGCGGTGAAGCTGAGGAAAGGCGCCATCCAGCGCAGCATGGCGTGCGTCAGCTGCCACAGCGCGGTCTGGGCGCTGCGGCGTGCCAGCGACTTCGGTGCCGTGGTGTACAGGCGGTCCTTCAGCACGTCGAGGTAGAAGCCGCCCAGGTCTTCGGAGCAGAACAGCTGCAGCTTGGCGACCACGGGGTGGAACTCGTACACCTCGTAGTGGGCGATCACGTCCTTCTGGAACTCGGCGGCGCGCGCGAGCATCCAGCGGTCGATCTCCAGCATCTGCTCGGGCGCCACGGCGTCCTTGGCGGGGTCGAAGTCGCTCACGTTGGCCAGCAGAAAGCGCAGCGTGTTGCGGATGCGGCGGTAGCTGTCGACCACGCGGGCCAGGATCTTGTCGTCGATGCTCGGGTCGCCCGAGTAGTCGGTCGAGGCCACCCACAGGCGGATGATCTCGGCGCCCAGCTTGTTGCTGACTTCCTGCGGCACCACGATGTTGCCCAGGCTCTTGCTCATCTTGCGGCCCTGGCCGTCGACCACGAAGCCGTGCGTGAGCAGGCTGCGGTAGGGCGCGCGGCCGCGGATGGCACTGGCCAGCAGCAGCGACGAGTGGAACCAGCCGCGGTGCTGGTCGTGGCCTTCGAGGTACATGTCGGCCTCGGGGCCGCTGGCGTGGTGCTCGTCGGGGTGGGTGCCGCGCAGCACGTGCCAGAAGGTGGAGCCGGAGTCGAACCACACTTCCAGGATGTCGTTGCTCTTGTTGTAGTGCGGCGCGTCGTCGGGGCCGAGGATTTCCTCGGTGGTCACGCGGCTCCAGGCTTCGATGCCACCCTTTTCAACGATGTCGGCGGCCTGGTCGATGATCTCCATGGTCCGCGGGTGCAGCTGGTCCGTCTCCTTGTGCAGGAAGAACGGGATTGGCACGCCCCAGGCGCGCTGGCGGCTGATGACCCAGTCGGGGCGGTTGGCGATCATGTCGCGCAGACGCGCCTTGCCGGCGGGCGGGTAGAAGGCGGTCTGCTCGATGGCGCGCAGGGCGGTGGTGCGCAGCGTCTCGGTGGCCTTGTCCTTGGTGAACACGCCTTCGCCTTCGTCCATGCGCACGAACCATTGCGAGGCGGCGCGGTAGATCACCGGCGACTTGTGGCGCCAGCAGTGCGGGTAGCTGTGGTCCAGCGGGGCGGTGGCCATCAGGCGGCCGGCGTCGGCCAGCGTCTGGGTGACGACCGGCGCGGCCTTCCAGATGTCCATGCCGCCGAACAGCGGGAAGTCGGCCGCGTAGCTGCCGCCGCCTTGCACGGGGTTGAGGATCTCACTGTGCTTCATCCCGTGCGCGACGCAGGAGTTGAAGTCGTCCACGCCGTAGGCAGGCGACGAGTGCACGATACCCGTGCCGTCGGTGGCCGTGGCGTAGTCGGCCAGGTACACGGGCGAGAGGCGGCGGTAGCCATGGCTGCCGTCTTCACTGGCCACGTCGTACAGCGGGTGCTCAAACTCGATGCCGCCCAGCTTTTCGCCCGGAACGGTGGCCAGCACCTTGCCTTGCAGGCCCCAGCGCTCCATGCAGGCATCGACCAGGGTTTCGGCGATCACGTACAGGCCGCGTTCGGTTTCCACCAGCGAGTAAGGCAGCTCGGGGTTCAGGTTCAGCGCCTGGTTGGCGGGGATGGTCCAGGCCGTGGTGGTCCAGATCACGGCAAACGCATCTTGCGTCAATGCAGGCACACCGAAAGCCGCCGCCAGCGCGGCAGGGTTGTGGGCCTTGAAGGCCACGTCCAGCGTGGTGCTCTTCTTGTCCTGGTACTCGATTTCAAACTCGGCCAGCGACGAGCCGCAGTCAAAGCACCAGTACACGGGCTTGAGGCCGCGGTACACGTAACCGCGCTCCATCACGCGCTTCAAGGCGCGCAACTCGCCCGCCTCGTTGGCGTAGTTCATGGTCTTGTAGGGGTTGTCCCATTCGCCCAGCACGCCCAGGCGCTTGAAGTCCTTCATCTGCAGGCCGATCTGCTCGGTGGCGAAGGCGCGGCTCTTGGCCTGCATTTCATCGCGGCTCAGGTTGCGGCCGTACAGCTTCTCGATCTGGTTCTCGATCGGCAGGCCGTGGCAGTCCCAGCCGGGCACGTAGCGCGCGTCCAGGCCCTTCAACTGGCGCGCCTTGACGATCATGTCCTTCAGCACCTTGTTGATCGCGTGGCCGATGTGGATCTGGCCGTTGGCGTAGGGCGGGCCGTCGTGCAGGATGAATTTCTCGCGCCCGGCGCGGGCGGCGCGCAGGCGCTTGTACAGGCCGCCTTCGTCCCACTGCTGCACCCAGCCCGGCTCGCGCTGGGGCAGGTTGCCGCGCATGGGGAAGGGCGTGTCGGGCAGGTTGAGCGTCTTGCTGTAGTCGGTCTTGTTCTCGGTGCTCATGGTGTGAAACCGTGCGAAAAATATGAACCAAATCGGCCGTTCGCGCAGGCGTAGCAAGCGCAAGCAGCTATGAAATCAGGAGTGGGGCGCTGGTGCGGACGGGTGAGGGCGAGGGGCGTCCGCCGCCCCTTCAAATTCGCGCCGGGCGGCCGGCCAGCCAGGCACGGGCATCGGCGCAGTCGCGCGCGATGCCTTCGGTCAGCGCCGCCAGGCTGTGATAGCGCAACTCGTCGTGCAGTTTGTGCAGCAGTTCCACGC
>CALMCS010000512.1 GCA_937862875.1 uncultured Comamonadaceae bacterium | reverse complement strand
GGGGTCAGATTCGGGAATAGCGGTCGGCACTGGGCGGCGAGTGGTGGTTCGAGGCCGACGCGGTGGCGCTGCTCGAGCTCGATGCGTCACCCACCACCGCGGGCCCGAAAACCGAAGGCGAAGCGCGCAATTTGACACGACAGGTCAGCTACCGCCCTGATGAGCCGCCGCAGCCCGCCCGCTACACCAACACGGACGTAGAGCATTGGATGCGTCTCGAGCAAACCATCAACACCGCCGTGCGACGCACGGGCAAGGCTCAGGCCGCCGAACTGCTGGCGCGCGTTGCACGCTCCAAACCCAGCGACGAAGAGCGACTGCTGGCGTCCGTGCTGTTGGAAGACGGAATGGCGGGCGTCACTCGCAATCAACTCAAGGCGCGCCAACTGCTGCAACCGCTGGCCACCGGCGGCAATGCCTACGCGCAGACCTTGCTGGGCGAGTCGTTCTACTCCGATCGTGTCTACGACCAAGCCTACAAGTGGTTGAGCATCGCCGTGCGCTCCGGATTCCCACGCGCCATGACCGATCTGTCCCAAATGGAAGCCGAGGGCCTGAGCGGATCTGATCCGCAAGCCGCCGCCATCCGCATGTTGGATTCCATGATGCGCCAGTCCGCCAACGTCATCCCCAAACCCGGTCAGCCGCCCACGCCTGAAATGCAGGATGCCGCCAACCGGATGAAGGAACTGTTCGGCACCCCCAAGCGCTGACTCCCATCACACAAATTGAACCCATGTACGAGTCACTGAACAAGCTGCTTTTGCGATGCTCGAAATGGATGGCGGCGCACGCCACCCTGTGTTTGCTCACCTTGATGATTCTGCTCGGCCTGACCGTCGGGCTCTGGAATGCCCGCCTGCACCCCAGCAAGGGCGATGTGCTCTTTGGTGTTGCCACGGAGGCCTCGGCGACACGCGGCAGCAGTGCGCCGGTGCTGTGCGGACATGTCTCCGTGACCTTCGACCCGCAACTGAGCGTGCAACAGATGAGCCGCGTTCTGCGCTCGGAAGACGCCTGGATTGTCTACGGCCCCGACGCGCTGGGCGAGTATCAACTGCGCTTCTCGAGCGCCGTGCCGGCCGCCGAAGCGAGCCGTAGTTTGCAAGCGTATCCAGAGGTCAAGCAACTCAAGGCCAATCCGCAATGTCAGTGAGTGCCGAAACGCCCCGCATCAGCGCGGGCTTCATCACCGGAAGCCTGTGGGCCGGGTTCGCCTCGGCGGTGATCTGCTATGCCGAATATCTGGGCATGGGCGCACTGCTGGGGAGCTACCTGCTCGGTCACGGCGATCAGGCCAAATCGGTAGGGACTCTGCTGGTGGTCGCCTCGGCCATCATCGGGACGCTCTGTCTGGCCGCACGCCGATTGCCTTTTCTCGCGGGTCCGCGTGGTGCATCGATGGGCATGTTGGTGTTTGCACTGGCATGGCTGCAGACCCAATTTCCCACGACGTCCTCCGGTCAAGTGATGCTGCTCGGTTGCATCATGTTGGGCTGCGCCTGCATGCTGGTGGTGATGTGCCTGCCCGCGGTCGCCAAATTCTTCAAGGAACTGCCGACCTGGTTGATGCCTGCGTTCATCTACGCCTCTGCGGTGAGCATCATCGACGGCGTGGTCACCAAATACCTGCACCACTGCATCCTGCGCGACGAAGCCACGACCTGGCTGATCTTTCTCCCAGCGGTCCTGTTGGGGATTGCTTGGCCGATGCTGTGCAAGGCGATGGCGGTGCGATTGGCGCAATCCAAGGCCCTCAAGGCCGCGAAAGCGGCGCGCGCGCGCTCGGGATTGGCCTTGATACTCGC
>CALMCS010000511.1 GCA_937862875.1 uncultured Comamonadaceae bacterium | reverse complement strand
AAAGTTCCTCAATCAAAAAAATACAGAAAGAACTTTCAAACAAAAAGCACCTCGCAACTCAAAGGAAGAAAAGAGAAAGACTCTGTTGGCTTGGGGAAATCCGCGACAATCGCGGCCCTATGTCTTCTTCGTCGATCTCTTTGCGTTTGGTGCTCATTCTGGGCCTGCTCTCCGCTGTTGGCCCGTTCGCCATCGATATGTACTTGCCCGCGCTGCCGCAAATCGGCGCGAGTCTGAACGCGCCCGTGGGTGCGGTGCAAGCCAGCCTGACGGCCTTCTTCATCGCGCTCGGCGTCGGTCAGCCCATGTTCGGAACCCTCTCCGACATGTGGGGCCGCAAGAAGCCGCTCTACCTCGGCCTCGTCATTTTCATCGTCGCCAGCATTGGCTGCGCGCTCGCACAGGACATCAACACGCTGGTCACGCTGCGCTTTGTGCAGGGACTGGGAGCCGCCGCCGGCATGGCGATTCCGCGTGCCGTTGTCCGTGATCGCCACACCGGCCACGAAGCCGCTCGCATGATGTCGCTGCTGATGCTGGTGTTCAGCGTCTCGCCCATTCTGGCCCCGCTGGTCGGCAGCGGCCTGATCGCCATCGGTGGCTGGCGTCTGGTGTTCTGGGTGGTCAGCGCCGCTGCGGCACTGGGCTTGATGGCCATGGTGCGCGGCCTGCCGGAAACGCGGGACGCCGACGCGCGTCTGGGCAGCGGCTTTGCCGATGCCCTCAAAGCCTACGCCTTTCTGCTGCGCGACTGGCACTACCTCGGCCTCGTGTTCATCGGCGCTTGCGCGATGGCGGGCTTTTTTGTCTATCTCGCCGGCTCGCCGTTCGTGCTCATCAACTACTACGGTCTGAGCGCCACGGAATACAGCATGGCGTTTGCATTCAACGCCATTTCGTTCATTGGCGCGGCCCAGTTCACGGGTGCGCTGGGCAAGCGCTTTGGCTTGGTCAACGTCGTCAAGGCCGCCGCTTCTGGCAGCGGCGTGGTGATGCTGACCCTGCTCGGCTACTACCTGATGGGCGGCGAACAACTGGCGGTGCTGATCGGCCTGTATTTCGTGGCCAGCGCGTTGATGGGTCTGGTCATTCCGACCACCTCGGTGCTGGCGCTCGAAGAGCACGGCGAGATCGCCGGTACGGCCTCGGCCCTGCTGGGCACCTTGCAGATGCTGACCGGAGCCGTCGCCATGCAAGTGGTGGGCGTGTTCTCCAACGGCAAACCACTGCCGATGGTGATCGGCATGGCCTTGGGTGCGCTCTGCGGCGTGATGCTGACCTGGGTGACCCTGGGCGGCGCGGCCAAGGCGAAAAAATACGCCTCATCGTCGCATTGATTGCCGAGCAGCCGCCGCCCACGGGATCACAAAGGCGGCTGCAACGATCGTTCTGAGGTGGCGAGCGTTATAAGATTGCTCCCATGAGCACGACCAAAAAACACCTCACGATCCTGACCGGCGGTTCCCGCGGAATGGGCTTGGCCATGGGCCAGCAACTGCTGCGCGAAGGCCATTCTCTGGTCAGCATTGCGCGCAAGCAAAACGAAGCCCTGACCGAGGCGGCCGCCGATGGCCAGCACCTGCAGCAGTGGGAGCAAGACCTCGCGGACAGCACCGGTGCCGCCAAGCGCTTGACCACCCTCCTCAACTCGCTCCAGAGCGATGACTGGGCCAGCATCACCCTGATCAACAACGCCGGCGTGATCCCGCGCATCGCCCCGGTGTCGCAGATCGCCGCCGAAGACCTGGTCAACTCGCTGCGCGTGGGTCTCGAAGCGCCCATGGCCCTGACCAGTGCGTTTCTGGCCGGAACCGAAGGCTGGAGCATCCCGCGCAAGGTGCTCAATATTTCGTCGGGCCTCGGTCGCAAGGCACTGGCCTCGCAGGCCGCGTATTGCGCCGCCAAGGCAGGCATGGACAATTTCACCCGCAGCGTCGCGCTGGAAGAAGCCCTCAAGACCAACGGCGCCAAGCTCTGCGCACTCGCGCCCGGCGTGATCGATACCGACATGCAGGTACAGATGCGCGGCGTCAGCAGCGCCGAGTTCCCGGACGTCGGCAACTTCGCGGCACTCAAGGAATCCGGCAAGCTCACCTCGCCCGCCGATGCGGCCGCGCGCGTGCTCGCCTACCTCCAACGCGCCGACTTTGGTGAAAACCCTGTCGCGGATGTGCGCGACGTCTGAAATGATGCACTGCACAATACGTACTTGAATACGTGGTTTTCAGAGATTCCCCTCTGACGACCGGATTTTTCAATCACAATTTTTCTCATAAACCGACCAGGAGACCGACATGTCCCGTGAAGTAGTTGTTGTCAGCGCCGTCCGTACCGCCATTGGCACCTTTGGTGGCAGCCTCAAGGATGTTCCACCCACCGAGCTGGGCGCGACCATCGTGCGCGAATCCCTGGCACGTGCCAGCGTCGAAGGCAAGGACGTGGGTCACGTCGTGTTCGGCCACGTGGTCAACACCGAACCCAAGGACATGTACCTCTCGCGCGTTGCGGCCATCAACGGCGGCTGTGCAGAAAGCACCCCCGCCTACAACGTGAACCGCCTGTGCGGCTCCGGCCTGCAGGCGATCATCAACGCCAGCCAGTCGATCCTTTTGGGTGATGCAGACATCGCCATCGGCGCAGGCGCTGAAAACATGAGCCGCGCTCCGTACGCCAGCCTGACCAGCCGTTGGGGCGCTCGCATGGGCGACTTCAAGATGATCGACATGATGATCGGCGCGCTGCACGACCCCTTCCACAACATCCACATGGGTGTGACGGCCGAGAACATCGCCGCCAAGTGGGGCATCACGCGCGAAGACCAGGACAAGCTGGCCGTGGAAAGCCACAACCGCGCCGAGCGCGCCA
>CALMCS010000510.1 GCA_937862875.1 uncultured Comamonadaceae bacterium | reverse complement strand
TCATCGTGCTCAAGCCGCGCTCGCTGGCCGACAACTCGCAGCCACAGGTCACGTTGCCGATCGTCGCCAGCGGAGCGCTCGATTGGGAACATGGCAGCTTCAAGGTAGATGCGGAGTTCCCCTAATGCAGCGCCCGCGAGTCGCCGTGGCCCGACTGGGGCTGGTCCTGCTGTGGACTGCGCTGGCCAGTCCCGTGATGGCGGATACCAAGGTGGTCATTGCCAGCGGGCCGTTGACCGCCAGCGTGGATCTGAAATTCACCGTGTCGATCAGCAAATACGTGTCGCTGCGCGTGGGGAGTGCCGACGCCTTGATGAGCTCGGTGGTCTTCACCGTGGGCTTCAATCCGGCACAGCCTGGCGGTAACGGTCAGCCTTATTCGGGCGCGATCAGCCCTCCGCTGGTCGTTACGTCCAGCACGACCAACCCCGTAACTGCTGCGGGAGCGCTGACGATGAGCGCCTTCACCAATATGGGCGGCACCCAGTTGACCTGCAGCCTCTCGGCCTTGGGTGGCGCAACACCGCTGGCCTCGGGCGGGACGGCGGCAGGCATTCCCGGCAGGAGCGAGGTGACGGTGAACAGCACGGGGACGAGCGTGGTCGCCCATCCCGGTGGCAGTCTGGGCGGCTGCAACGGCACCACCTTCACTGCCGTGCCGATGTTGGTGTTTGTCACCGGCACCTTTACCTACGTGCCCGGATTTGCGGCGCAAACGCTGTTGTCTGGGGTCTATGGCAACGTGGTGACGTACTCGGCGACCACGCCCTGAGCGCTCGCTGCCTTGTTCTTGTCAGTGTGGTCGGTTCTGCATGTTGGAACCACGTATCGGTGTCCTCGCCTCGATATGCGTCTTGCGCTATTCTTGAGGGCTGCACCGGGATGCCATGCGTGCGAATTACTGACCATAGACCCACTGGGTCTCGTCGTGATTTTCCCTCTGTGCACAAGATCAATCGACAACCGCAGAATTGCGAAAACAAAGGACTTCCAGAATGACGGAGATGACGGCTGAGGTTTTGACAGAAGTACGTGGCCAGGTAGGCTTCATCACACTCAATCGCGCCAAGGCTTTGAATGCGTTGTCGCTGGGTATGGTGCGTGACTTGCTGAGTGCGCTGCTGGACTGGCAGAAAGACGATCGCGTGCTGGCGGTGGCCATTCGCGGCAATGGCAAAGAGGGCGCGTTTGGTGCCTTCTGCGCGGGCGGTGACATTCGCTTTTTGCACAAGGCAGGCACCGTTGGCAATCCCGAATTGGAAGACTTCTTCACCGAAGAATATGCGCTGAATTATCTGATTCACAACTTCGGCAAGCCCTACATCGCGTTCATGGACGGCATCGTCATGGGCGGTGGCATGGGCATCAGCGAAGGCGGCAGCGCACGTGTGGTGACCGAGCGCACCAAGATGGCCATGCCCGAAACCATCATCGGCCTGTTCCCCGATGTGGGTGGCGGCTACTTTCTGTCGCGCTGCCCCGGCCGCGTGGGCGAGTGGCTGGCATTGACCGGCGACACCATTGGCGCCGCGAACGCGATTGCCGCCAACCTGGCTGACGGCTTCATGCCCTCCGACAAGCTGGTCGGCGTGTGGGAGCAACTGGGCAGCGAGAAGTTTGCCAATGGCGCGGCCGTGCAGAAGTGGATCGAATCGCAATATGTCGCCGCAGGCGAGGGCGCGATTGGCAATCTGGCGCATATCGAGAAATATTTCGCACTGCCAACGGCGGTGGACATCGTCACCGCGCTGGAAAAAGACGGCGACGAGTGGTGCCAGAAGACCGCCGCCGTGCTGCGCAAGCGCTCGCCGCTGATGCTGGAAGTGGTGCTCGAGCAAATCCGCCGTGCCCGTGACATGACGCTGGCCGAAGACCTGCGCATGGAGCGCGACATGGTGCGCCACTGCTTCTATCTGCGCCCGGGCCAGAGCGAAACGATCGAGGGCATTCGCGCCCTGGCGGTCGACAAGGACCACACGCCGAAGTGGAATCCGGCGCGCGTGGAAGATGTGAAGAAGGAAGATGTCGAGGCGTTCTTCAAGAGCCCTTGGCCTGCGCATTCGCATCCGCTCGCCACGCTGGCTTGATCATTCGATCCATCCATTGGATTGACCCATAAAAAACGGCTCCATCGCATGGAGCCGTTTTTGTTGGGTGGCGCAGAACGGTACAAAGGTGGAACGCGCGCCCACCGTTGAGCGTTCAGTGCTCGGTGAGCTTAGCGGTGGCGGCTCTTCATCACGCGCTCGACCTCGCGTTTGCCTTCACGGTCCTTGATCACGTCGCGCTTGTCGTGCTCTGCCTTGCCCTTGGCAAGCGCAATCTCACATTTGGCGCGGCCGTCCTTCCAGTGCAGGTTGATCGGCACCAGCGTGTAGCCCTTTTGCTCGACCTTGCTGATCAGGCGCTCGATCTGTTCCTTGTGCAGCAGCAGCTTCTTGATGCGCGCTGCGTCCGGGCTGACATGGGTCGACGCGGTGCGCAGTGGATTGATCTGGCAGCCAATCAAGTACAGCTCGCCATCCTTGATGATCACGTAGCCGTCGGTGAGTTGGACCTTGCCTTCGCGCAGCGCCTTGACCTCCCAGCCGTGCAGCACCATGCCCGCCTCATAGCGTTCCTCGAAGAAGTAATTGAATGCCGCCTTCTTGTTATCCGCAATGCGCGACGCTGCTGTTTCTGATTTTTTTGTTGCCATAGTGAATAGATGCGGTGCATATGGAAGGTTTAAAGGCCGTTCCATCAACACCCCTGAGGGAATAAGCTCTCTCTACAATAACGGGTTGTCGTCTCGCAATCCCCGATTTTAGTTCTTTGCACCGAAAACCCTTGGAGTTTGGTTCGATGAGCTGGTTTACCTGTCAGCCCTGCGGCAGGAGGCCTTCGCAATTTTCATGAAAACAGTCAATAAGTCCGTCCTGATCTGGTACCGCCCCGAGGAAATGTTCAACCTCGTGACCGATGTCGCCAAATACCCCGAATTCCTGCCATGGTGCGATTCCGCCAAGGTGCTGGAGGAGGACGAGCAGGGTATGACGGCCGAGGTGGGCATGTCGCTGGGCGGCTTTCGCAAGTCGTTTGTCACCCGCAACACCCACGAGCTCAATCACCGCGTCAACATGCATCTGGTGAAAGGCCCGTTCTCGAAGCTCGAGGGCGACTGGTACTTCCACCCGGTGGGCGACGGCTCGCAGCGCGCCTGCAAGGTCGAATTGCGGCTGAGCTACGGTTTCGACAACCTCGCGCTGTCCGCCATTGTGGGGCCGGTGTTCGACAAGATCGCCGGCTCGATGGTCGACGCGTTCATCGAGCGGGCGCAAAAAGTCTATGGCTGAGACGGGGCAGGGTCCAGAAAGCGGTCAGATGAAGAGCTTGCGCGTGACCGTGGTGGCCTCGCTCCGACCGCGCCACACCCAGGAGTGGCAGTTGGAGTTGCCCACAGGCGCCACCGTTCAGGATGCGCTGAAAGCCTGCGGCTTGAGTGCCGGGAGCGCGGAGAACGCCGATTTCACCGCCAGCATCTGGAGCCGTGTGGCCGCGCCGCAGCGCCGTCTGCATGATTTGGACCGCGTCGAGTGGTGCCGGGGCCTGAAAGTGGACCCCATGGTGGCGCGGCGCGAGCGCTTTGCCAGCCAGGGCAAGCGCGGCGCGGGCCTGTTTTCCAAGCAGCGCCCCGGAGGCAAGGCCGGATACTGAGGAGGGCAGACGACGCCCCCAAAAAGAAAGGCAATCGTTGTGAAGCGATTGCCTTTTTGCTTTTGGAGGCCTCAGCGCCGCCGATGGGATGCGGTCGCCGCCTGGGCCTCGCTCACCTGTCAACTAACGTCATTTGCAGTCGGATGCGATCACGCCTTCTGCGCGCTTGAGTTCGGATTCCCGCGTGGCGTCATCCATGAAGCCGCGTTCGCCCTTGTCGTTGACATTGGCGAGCAACTGCCCGGAGGTGAGCATGTCCTTTGACTTGCGGGCGCGCGTGCAGTTTTCGGTGCGGGCCTTGGCCAGACGGTCGGCCTCTGCCTTTTTCTTGGCGGCCTCGGCTGCCTCAGCCTTGGCCTTGGCTTCTTCCATCTGCGCGTCCTTGCCGGACGTGGCGGTGGGGGCGGGTGCACCGGCACCACTGGCGCCGCTGGCAGGGGCTGCGGGCGCTGTTCCCTGGGTTGTTCCGGGTGCCGAATCGCCGCCGGTGGCAAGGACCGGGGCTGCTCTGGAAGAGACCTTGCCGCCACCCGGTTCTTTCAGGATGCTTTTCTGCGGGATCTCCATCGGTGGTGGACGATCGCTGAAGACCTTGCGGCCATCCTTGTCCAGCCACTGCCATTGCGCGGACGCGCCCAGCGCCCAAGTGCAGGCGACGGTCAACAAAAGAAGCTTGTGCGGTTTCATCTGCTCAAGTGTAGCGGGCACCGTGGCGCGATCAAAGTGATTTTGCTTGGTTTCCTGCAGAACTGTTACGCCACGGGTACAATCGTTTTTTTGGAGCTTTCACATGCGCCTTCTTGGAAAAGCGCTCACCTTCGACGATGTGTTGTTGGTGCCAGCGTACTCCCAGGTCCTCCCTAAGGACACTACCCTCGCCACGCGTTTCACGCGCAATATCACCCTGAACCTGCCTCTCGTATCCGCTGCCATGGATACGGTGACTGAAGCCCGTCTCGCCATTGCCATCGCGCAAGAAGGCGGAATCGGTGTAGTTCACAAGAACATGACTGCCGAGCAGCAAGCTGCCGAAGTCAACAAGGTCAAACGCCACGAATCCGGCGTTGTGCATGACCCTGTGGTGATCACCCCCGAACACACGGTTCTGCAAGTGCTGCAGCTCTCTGAAGAGCGCGGCATTTCTGGTTTCCCCGTTGTGGACGGAGGCAAAGTCATCGGCATCGTGACCAGCCGCGACGTGCGCTTTGAAACGCGCTACGACGTCAAGGTCAAGGAGATCATGACTCCGCGCGATCGCCTGATCACCGTGAACGAAAAAGACGGCACCACACCGGCTCAGGCCAAGGTTCTGCTCAACAAGTACAAGCTTGAGCGAATTCTGGTCGTCAACGACGCGTTCGAGCTCAAGGGCCTGATCACCGTCAAAGACATCAACAAGCAAACCAGCTTCCCGAATGCAGCCCGCGATTCCGCTGGCCGCCTGCGTGTCGCTGCTGCCGTTGGCGTCGGTGCCGGTACCGAAGAGCGCGTTGAGGCGCTGGTCAAGGCCGGCGTGGACGCCATCGTCGTCGACACGACTCACGGCCACAGCAAGGGCGTGATCGATCGCGTTCGCTGGGTCAAGCAAAACTACCCTCACATCGAAGTGATCGGCGGCAACATTGCCACCGGCGCTGCGGCGTTGGCTCTGGTCGAGGCGGGCGCTGATGCGGTCAAGGTCGGTATCGGCCCAGGCTCCATCTGCACCACCCGTATCGTGGCTGGTGTGGGTGTTCCGCAAATCATGGCAATCGACAGCGTGGCTCAGGCCCTGGCTGGCACCGGCGTTCCGCTGATTGCCGACGGCGGCGTGCGTTACTCGGGCGACATCGCCAAGGCACTGGCTGCCGGCGCATCCACCATCATGATGGGCGGTATGTTCGCTGGTACCGAAGAAGCTCCGGGCGAAGTGATCCTGTATCAGGGTCGCTCGTACAAGAGCTACCGCGGCATGGGCTCCATTGGTGCCATGCAGCAAGGCT
>CALMCS010000509.1 GCA_937862875.1 uncultured Comamonadaceae bacterium | reverse complement strand
CTGGCAGTGCAGCCGACTCCTGATATTTCATGCAGTCGCCTTCTGAAAACGACAGCGGTTTTGCCTGTCCAAAGTGCTCCCTGGCTGTTAAAATTGCCGTCAACTTATCAACGTCCAGCAAACACACCTTTGCTGGACATTTTTTGTGCCTTGAGGGCGGGGATGGCCAATGGAGCAGCGCATCGGATACGCGCGTGTCTCGACAAGCGACCAGAACCCGGACTTGCAGAGGGATGCTCTCAGGCAAGCCGGGTGCGACGACGTGTACGAGGAAACGGCCAGCGGCAAGAGCGCTGACCGGCCTCAGCTCGCCGAGTGCCTGAGGCGCTTGCGGCGTGGCGACACCTTGGTGGTCTGGAAGCTCGACCGGCTGGGACGTTCTCTCTCCGACCTTGTGCAGATCGCCGACAGGCTGCGTGCTGCTGGCGTGTACATCGAGCTATTGCAGCCGCGAGTCGTGTTCGACGACTCGACGATGGGCAAGGCCATGTACGCGATGTTCGGCATGTTCGCGGAGATGGAACGTGACCTGATCCGCGAGCGCACCCGTGCAGGCCTTGCCGCAGCCCGAGCCAGAGGCCGCGCCGGCGGGAGGAAGCCAAAGCTCACCGAGGCCCAGATCAAAGAGATCAACGAGATGGTGGACGCGCAGAAGCTCCCCATCGGTCGAATCGCCGAGCTGTACGGTGTCTCGCGAACCACAATTTACAAGGTAGCTCCTATTGGGCGGCCCGAGCCGAAGCGGCAGAACTGAAAACAGAAGGACAACAATGGACACCAATACCAAGAAGGGCTACGACCTCATCAATCGCCGCCGCAAGCAGTGGGTCAACGAGGAAGAAGTACGCCACGCATGGATGAAGGGGCTTGAAGAGGCTTTGCAGATCGACTTGGACGCGGAGAGAGCCAAACGCGACTCCAGCTACAACAACGTCGTCATCGAGTTCAAAGGCCCCGGCCTCTTCAAGGGGAGTGAGACAAGTCCGAAGTTCATCGAGGCGACCGATGGTCGTCTCTTGAAATACATCCCCCGCTTGGCTGCTGAGCAAGGGCTGGATGAGAAGGACTACATCGGTATTGCCATCGACGGCGATCATGTGGGCTTTGCCCAAGTCCAAGACGGCAAGATCGTTCACCAGCCACTGATGCCGTTCTCGACCATTGCCTTCCAGATGGTGGTCGATGCGCTGAGAGCAAATTTCCGGCGAGCCATCACATCGGAGAACCTAGCCGAGGACTTTGGGCATCTATCCGAGACAGGCCGCGAGTTCATGCAGGAACTGTCCAATGCTCTTGCTGACGCTCTTGGGCAGCCCGGCAACCGCAAAATCAAGATGCTCTTCGAGGAATGGGCAACCTTGTATGGGCAGGCTGCTGACCTCAGCATTCAACAGCGCAAGAAGATCAATGGGTCATTGGGATTTGACTTCGCAGGCCCGGCCGCCATTGACTTGCCTGCCAAGCTTTTCGTCACCCACACCTTTCATTCTCTGCTGATGAAGCTGATCGCGGCCGAGATCGTGGCTGCACATGGCATGGCGTCAAGCACTTCCCTGATCCATGAGCTACTGGCTCTCGGATCGGACGAAGCCCTGATTGAGGCCCTACGCTCGGATGTCGAGAACGGCGGGTTCTTCAACGCAGTCGGCTTGCATGGCTTCGTCGAAGAAGCCATCTTTAGTTGGTATCTGGATGCCACAACCAAGAAGGCGATCCGCACGTCGATGTGCTTGGCGATTCGCACCTTGCTGGCCCAGCTTTCGGTCTATCGCTTCGATACCATCAAGAAGACCGGCCGCTCGCGCGATGTTCTGCGTGACTTCTATCAGGACTTGGTTCCGGAGGAATTGCGCAAGAGCCTTGGCGAGTTCTACACGCCGGACTGGTTGGTCGAGCACTCTGTGGCCAAGCTTGGCTACAAGCGAGACAAGTGGCTTGCTGCTCGGCTACTTGACCCGACATGCGGGTCTGGTTCGTTCTTGCTGGAGGCTATTGAGCAGAAGCGCCGAGCAGCGCTGACGGCGGGATGGACTGCTGAGCAGACCGTGGACATGCTGACCACGACGGTCTGGGGCTTCGACCTCAACCCACTTGCTGTGCAATCCTCTCGCGTCAACTTCCTGATCGCTATCGCAGACCTGTTGCAGCAGTGCAAGGGTAAAGACGTTGAGATTCCCGTTCTCTTAGCTGATGCGGTGTACTCCCCTGCCCCCCACCCTGACGGCGATCAAAAGGTGGTCGAGTACAGCATTGGCAGCCAGCAAGCAAATCTGCAAGTTGTTCTACCTGCCGACTTGGCGCGTGATCGCGTGTTGCTCGACAAAGTATTCCAGCTCATGGGAGAAGAGGTTGAAAACGACACTGAATTCCCGCCCGTCTCTAAGGCGCTGGTGAAAGCCAAGATACTGAGCAAGGCGCAGGCCGATGAGTGGAATGACCACCTCAAGACGACCTATGACCAAGTGCTCGCACTGCATCGGCAGAACTGGAACGGTATTTGGTTCAGGATCGTGCGCAACTTTTTTTGGTCAGCTACTGCTGGACAGTTTGATGCCATTGTTGGTAATCCGCCTTGGGTACGATGGTCGAATCTCCCAGAGGCATACCGGAACCGAGCTAAGCCCACCTGCGAAAAGTACGCCATCTTCTCGGACACCAAGTTCCATGGTGGCAACGAATTAGACATTTCCGCCATCATCACCTACACGACGGCTGACAAGTGGCTGGTCGAAGATGGACGGTTGGTGTTTGTCATCACGCAGACGGTGTTCCAGTCGCCTTCGTCGCAAGGCTTCCGGCGCTTCCGCATCAATGCAACCGACCGCTTGGTGCCTATCTCCATCGATGACATGAAGGAGCTAAAGCCGTTTCCAGACGCGGCGAATAAAACGGCTGTCGCCATGTTCACGAAGAAGATAGGGGGTACGACCCGCTATCCGTTGGACTACCGTGTCTGGCTTGGCAAGCCCAAGACCGACAATGCAGGCAATCCGAAGAAGGGACGCGGCGGTCAAGTGGCTCGCTTGAAGGCAATCGACCCACGTCTACATCGTGCAGAGGTGGCTGATCTTGTGGATGTGATTCAGATGGAAGCCAATCCCGTCTCGCAGACTATGGAGGGGGCTCCTTGGGCCATCATGAAGCCGGGGCACTTCGCCGCATGTCAGCCGATGTTTGGCCCCTCTACTTGGGTCAACGGCCGTAAGGGCATCACGACTGACCTGAATGGCGTCTATTTTGTGGATGTCATTGACTCGAACCCTGCAACAAAGACGGTCAAGGTGCGAACTCGGCCACATGAAGGCAAAACCGACTTGGGGCAGCCGCGCGAATTCTGGGTTGAGGCTGAGAGCTTGTTTCCCCTGGCAAAGGGCGCAGGCGACCTCCATCCATGCTATTTCCTGCCGGAAAACACGCTCTATGCGTTTGTGCCGAATAAGGGCATTGACCGGGCATCATTGGACAGCGCTGCGGCGCGCTACAGCAGTCACACGAATCCCAAGACATTCAAGTTTTTCAAAGCCTACAAGTCGTTTTTGGAGTCGCGTTCCACCTTCAAGACGCGCATGAAGGGTGCGCCCTTCTTCGCAATCTACAACGTGGGCGACTACACCTTTGCACCCTATAAGGTCATTTGGGCCGAGATGACCGGCGATTTTTCAGCGGCCGTCGTGGCGTCTGGGTCTGTGCCGGGCTACGGGCCGCGTGTTTATGTCCCTGACCACAAGCTCTACTTTGCCGACTTCGACCAGCCGGAGCCAGCCTTTTACTTGTGCGGATTGCTGCACTCGGAGATCGTCAAGGAGATGATCGAGGCGCACAACGTGGCAACCAATATGGGCGACATCTTCAAGCATGTGAGTCTGCCTGAGTATGACGCCAGTTTGGCCGAGCACAAGGCGCTTGCTGAGCTAGTGAAGCAGGCCCATCAAGAGCATGACTCTAAGAAGCGGGCCAATATCGTCGCCAAGGTCAGGGCTGCTGCTGCTGAGATCATTGAAGCTGAAATCGCACTTCGCCAGTAATGAGTTCGATGACGGAAAACTAATAGCAGGTGCAGCCGATAGTCCTGTAGCGCGTCGCCATGCATCGCAACTGTAGAAATCAGGGAGGAATATGAGCGATCAATACACCTACGCACGATTCTGGCGCTGCGCGCTACAAGTCAATCCTGTCGGCTACAACGGCACCTACAGGGGAGCCGAT
>CALMCS010000508.1 GCA_937862875.1 uncultured Comamonadaceae bacterium | reverse complement strand
TGGGTCTTCTCGTCGCCTTTGGATTCCGCAGCAAAGTTGTCCACGGCCATGTTGAAGGGGCCGCTCCAGAAGGTAATGTCGGGCCGCGAGCGCAGATCGAACGCCGTAGTGGTGCGACCCAGCGTCATGAGCTTGCCGTCGGCTTCGTTCTTGACGGTGATCGATGGATTCTCTGTCGTGCCTTTGAAGGACCGTAGGTCCGCCGTCATGGACCAATCGGCCTTCATGCCGCCCCATGTGATGCCATATTTGCCATGCATGAAACCCAACTCGGGCGAGGTGAGTTGGTGGCTGGAATTGCTGCCCCAATCGAAGGTGCTGACCACGTCCATGAACGGTCGGCCATGGAGTGCGGCGAGCAGTTCTTGGTTGGTGTCGGCATTGCCCGAATCAATCCGGACCTGGCTATGGACTTGTGCGGCGCTGCCTGCAGGCAGAGGCCCGTGAGTGATCTGATGGTCCACCTTGGCGTGACCGGGAATGCCCCATGGCTGCATAGACCACTGCGTCTGAGCGGTAGAGGTGAATAAGCCGCGCTCGTAGCTCACCACCATGACCTGATTCGTCTGCTCGGAATTCAGTCGGTCGATTTGCGCTTTGAATTCGTTCTCGAGCTTGCCGCCCATGTAATAGCTGGTTCCCAGCACGCCCGCAACCACTACGACGGCGGCGATGCCAAGGCCAACGGCCCAACTGCTCTTCTTCATTGGTGCTTCCCTTTCAGTCGAAAACTCTTCTGAATATCCATGCCATGAGGGGGCCTGCGCGCAGGCTTTGAAGCATGCACCAGAAGCAGAAAAGCCTGCCAAAGCAGACTTTTCAGGTCAATCCCATTTCAGAGGCTGATCAATTGGACATGCCTTGCAGCACGGCTGCGGCTTCGCCCAATTCCATCTTCTCGTTGTTGATCTTGATCTCGCCATCGGCCAGCGAGATCTGGGTGCTCAGTTGGTCGGCCTTTTCCTTGAACAGGCCATTGGCGGTCAGCGCTTGCAGACGCTCGTTGGTCGCTTCCGTCACGGCCTTGCTGAGTTCTGCGGGGTCGTACTTCTGCTCGACGCTGTCCATCAAGGCGACATATTCGCTGCGGGCCTTGTTCGACATCAGCTTGCTGAGCATGGGCTTCGACAGGTCGGCCTTGAGGTCGAACTTCACGTTCATCAGCGGATTGCCTTGCGCTGCGGCGTTTTCCGCGTAGGCGAGCAGGGCGCTGATTTCGCTCACGCCTTCGGGTGTGCGGATCGAGGCGCGCTTGATTTCGAGTTCAGGCTTGCGGGCCAGCAACTGCGGCAGGCTGGAGATCATCTTCTGCTGCACCTCGGCCATTGCCGTGCTCAGCGCTTCTGCGCCGTCTTCGGCTTCCTCGTCGGTGTCTGCGTCTGCATCAGCGTCGGCGCCAGCGCCAGCTTCACTCTTCTTGGCAATCGCCTGAGCCTTTCTGGTCATCTCGGCACTGAACTGTTCGCTCCACTCCACGGCTTGATTGAGCCAGACGGTGTCGATGCTGCGCATCACCATGTCGAACACCATGTCCTCGCCGCTGAAGCTGTCCGTCTGCACCGACTTGGCGGTGAGCTTGAACGGCATGTCGGTGGTCTCGCCCTTGACGACGGTGTCGGAGTCGAGCACCAGCTTCTGCAGCTTGAACGAGCTCGGCTTGGTCTCTTCGTCGCCCTTGGACTCCATCGCAATGCTGTCGATGTCCATCTTGGCGGTGCCGCTCCAGAACTTGTTGTCTGCCAGCTTGCGGGTGTCGAACACGGTGGTCGTACGGCCCAGCGTCATGAACTTGCCGTCGCTCTCGCTCTTGAGGATGAACGATGGGTTTTCCGTCGAGCCCTTGATGTTGCGCATGTCCGCCGACATGGACCAATCGGCCTTCATGCCGCCCCAGGTGATCGCGTCGGTGCCATGCGTCAGGCTGAATTCGGGCGAGGTCAGCTTGTGGCTGGAGTCGTTACCCCAACCAAAGCTGCTCACGACTTCCATGATGGGTCGGCCATTGAGTGCGGCGAGCAGCTCCTTGTTGGTGTCGGCGCTGGCCGAATCCATTCGGACCTGGGTCACGATTTTCGCGGCACTGCCTGCGGGCAGAGGGCCGTGGGTGATCTGGTGATCGACCGTGATGTGACCCGGAATGCCGGATTTTTCCATCGACCATTGCGTCTGAGCGGTGGAGGTGAACAAGCCGCGGTCGTAGCTCACCACGGTGCCTTGCACCAGACCCTGAGCATTCGCGCGATCGATCTGCGCCTTGAAATTGCCCTCGATCTTCCCGCCCATGCTGTATGCGGTGACGAGCACGCCCCCGACCACCACGACGGCGGCCGCACCCAGGCCAATAGCCAGTTTTTGGTTCTTCATCTCTGATTCCCTCTCAAGTCGAAAAGTTGTTCTGCAGGCAGCCGCGACCGGCTGTGAAGCGGTTCTGTGGGCTGCTTGGATGATGGTTGTTCTGGCAGTGGCGTGCGACGCAAAAAGAGGTCGTTGGCTGCATGCTTGCGCGTTCGATTGCATGGCAAAAGAAAGCAATGCAAGTTGGCATGCTGATAGCTAGAACCAGCCGATTTTAAAGTTACACCTTTGACAAAACCGTGAAACGCGCTGTCATCAAGGCTTCAAGGTGTAAGTGGCGATGCCCGGCAAGGGATTTCGGGTGAGTGCGTGCTCACAAAATGTGGCCTGCTTGCCTCGGCTGTCACTCCGCCGGCAATTCTCAAGGCTACTGCGCGGCCTCAGTCATGTGGAGTTGGGAAGGCGGGCAAGGCGTTGCCGGTGACCTGGTATCGCGCAGGTACGGAATGGGGAGGACGCACATGCCCAGGATGGTTCCATCAAACACCATCCGGAAACTGTCTGTGACTGGGGCGATTGTCATGGACAGTGCCCCGTCCTCGCTGACGCGAATGTCCTCAAACTTCCTGGACATTGTCACGATGCCGGCCGAGGTACACCCGCCTTCTGTTTGAGCGCTGAAACTGCCCCCATTCGCAACCAGTGGGCCTTCGAAAGTACAGCCATACTTTTCGTTCAGGATAGTGACCTTGAGCCGATCACCTTGCGTTTGCATCTGAATATTCTGCAAGGTTGGGTCGTTCGACCCCATCAACTGATTGCCTCTTACCGCTCGGAAGGTGTTGTTCAATCGTCCACGAAGATCCTCGTAGACAAGAGGCGAAAAACGCTTCTTGCTCTCCCCGGGCAGCGTGATGAAGCCGGAAGAAGGCGTTTCGAATTCCATGATCACCGGGCCGATGGTCCGTGCGATCTCACCATTGCGAACGGTGCCGCCAAGGACCGGACCATTTTTGTACTCCACCAAGTCGGCACTCAACGTCTTGCCATCTTGGATCCTGCCAACCGCTTGGTAGAAAGTCGCGGAACCATCTTCGCGGTAGCCGTAGTACGAGGCGATGACGGTTTCACCGCCTTGTCGATCAATTTGGACGCCTCGTCCGGGTTGGCCGTTCATTTCCTCACCAACGCCCCACAAGCCCGACTCAGGCAATGCAGCGCTGGCGCCAGTGGAGAGCAACAACGCAGCGGCGATTGCAGCGGCCTTGGTCAATGGGTTCATCGTGCGCGTCCTTACAAAACATGAAAATGGGGTTCTCACCAAAAGTATAGGGTGAGCGCAGGGATGCCACGTTCTATGCATCGGAATGAGAAGTCTTCTGTCGGCTTCTCATTGCCTCACTAATCTGATATCAAAGCGTTGAGGTGTCAGCGGCGATGTTCAGAGCGAGCGCCAGCCTGAGTCCCCGCCCAAAAAAACAGGCAGCCCGCTTGGCGCATGGCTGCCTGTGGTGCTTGCTCTCTGCTTATCGCAGGAGAGGGGGCTTACTTGCCCCAGCTGTCCTTCAACCCGGTCACGCGGTTGAACACGGGCTTGCCCGCCGCGTGGTCCTTGCGGTCGGCCACGAAGTAGCCGAAACGCTCGAACTGGTACTTGTCATCCGCTTTTGCGCTGGCAATCGAAGGTTCGACATAGGCCTTCACCACCTTCAGGCTGTCGGGGTTCAGCAGCGTGAGGAAGTCCTTGCCGCCGGCATCCGGTTGCGCATCGGTGAAGAGGCGGTCATAGAGGCGCACTTCGGCTTCGACGCCGTCGTTCACGCCCACCCAGGTGATGGCAGCCTTCACCTTGACGCTGTCCGCACCGGGCGTGCCGCTCTTGGTGTCGGGCACCACGGTGGCCAGCACCTT